>NZ_JBHYIK010000054.1:0-56853 GCF_042739735.1 Amycolatopsis sp. NPDC059027
CCGTTCGCGACGCTCGAGGCCGTGGGGACGAGAACTACGAGTCCTGCTGCCAGGTGTAGGGCGAAAGGCGGGCGGCGGCCAGCGCCACGAACGCCGCGAGCACGGCGCCGCCGATCACCAGCCAAGGCGTGCTGGGGCCGTTCGAGGTCAGCGCCAGGCTCACCGGCGGCGCCGCGATGACCCCGACGTTCACCCCACCGGAGAACAGGCTCATGTTCCGGTCCGCGACCTCGCGCTTGGACACCTCACTGACATAGCTCAGCAGACTGGGGAAAACGATCATCTCACCCATCGTCCACAGCACCGTCGCGCCGAGGAGCACCGCGGGCGCGGGCGAAAATCCCATGGCGGCGAAGCCCAGACCCGCCAGCCCGTACCCGATGAGCAGCGACGAAGCATGCGGCAGCGAAGCCATCGCCTTGTTCAGCGGCACCTCGACGAGCACGACCATGGCCGCGTTCAGCCCGAACACCACGCTCACCCAGTAACTCGGCATTCCGAGCCCCTGGATCAGATACGCGCTGACCAGCACCGGCGGCAGGGCGTACGCCAGGTGGATCGGCAGTGAGAGCCCGAAAATGGTCCAGAAACGGGTTTCCTCGCGCAGTGACCCGGCGACCAGCCTCCGCTTCCTGGGCTTCTCCTCGTGCACCGGTGCGCCCGCGGCGGGCCGGGTGCCGAGCAGCAGGTAACAGCCGGCGCCGAGCACGCAGACCGCGTTGATCCAGAACAACGCGACCGGCTCGACGGCGAACACCAGCCCGCCCAGCACCGGGCCGACCCCCATCCCGACGTTGATGGCCAGCCTGTTGCAGGCGAAGGAGATCTTGCGGTCGCCGGGCGTGGTGCGGTCGATGATGAGCGAGTAGGACGCCGGGGTGTAGATCTCGAAGGTGAACCCCCACGCGAAGGTCGCGGCGGCGAGCACCGCGACGCCGCTCAGGCTCGGCACGCTCGCGAGGACCACCGCGTGCAGCACCAGCCCGCCCAGCATCACCGCCCGGGCCGGGACACGGCCGAGCAGCACGCTCGCGACCACATCGGCCGCGACCGCGCCGATACCGAAGGCACCGACGATCAGGCCGACGTCGACGGGGCCATAGCCGTCCCCGATCAGCAGATAGGCCGACAGGAAGGGAAAAGCCATCAGCCCGGCGCGGAAGAGCAACGTCACCGTGAACAGCGTGCGCAGATCGCGGTCGAGCCCGCCGACGGTGCGCAGTGTCGTGCCGATCACCGAGGATTCCCCCTCATCTCCCGAGTTCACCGGCCGTCTTCGGCAACGGTGAACACCTCCCCCGTCCTGGTCGCGGCGAGCGCGGCCACCGCGTCGGCGAACGCCACGGGATCGCTCGCCGCGTCACTCCCGGAACGGAAGAATTCCATCACCCCGTCGCGCGTCAGGTAGGAAGAGGCCGGGTGCGAGCGGTCGCCTTCCTTGGCTGTCACGTAAAGCGCCAGCTCCTCGTCGGTGAACTCCTCGACGGTGCCGACGCCGGTGATGGTGCCGACCGGCGCCTTGAGGAACCGGATGGCGCCGATCCCCGCCGGTTCGCGCGGGATCTCCGGCAGTTCGTCCATCGTGTCGAGGTACGACGCGTAGTGCAGGTCGTACGGGCTGAACCCGTACACCCGGTCGATCAGGTCCATGATGCCGTCGCCGCCCGGCCGCGCGGCCACCTCCACCACGCTCAGGTTGTCACCGTCGACCAGGATCTCGACGTGCGCGATGCCCCTGGTGATCCCCAGCGCCTCGCACGCCCTGACGCCGAGCTCGCGCACTGCCTGGTTGTCCGTCTCCCGGCCCGGCACGAGCTGGCCGATCTCGGTGAAGTGCGGCGCCGGCAGCTTCGCCTTGTCCGTCACGGCGAGCACGGCGCGCTGGTCGCGGTGGTTGAGCACCTCGACGGACACCTCGTGCGTCGAGGTCACGAACTCCTCGGCCTGGAAGCGGCCGTCGCTGAAGTCGTACAGCGGCGCGATCGCGAGCAGCTCGGCGCGGCAGTGGTCGTAGGCGGCGGGCAACTCGTCCGGCGAGCCGACCTTGATCGTGCCGGTGTTGCCCGCGAAGTCACGCGGCTTGAGCACCAGCGGGAAGTTCAGCTCGCGGGCGGCCTCCCGGAGTTCGGGCAGGGTGCCGAACGTCCGGTGCCGCGCGGTCGGCACTCCGGCGGCTTCGAAGGCGGCTTTCATCGTGTGCTTGTCGCGGGACCGGCTGACCGCCTCGTCGGTCAGGCAGGGCAGGCCGTAGTGCCGGGCGATCGCGACCGAGACGTGCACGGTCATCTCGATGATGGGCACCACCGCGGCCGGGCGCAGGCCGGTCTCCCGCTCGAACCGCTCCACCGCGGCGAGCGCCGCCTTGGCGTCGTAGTAGTCCGCGCGCAGCACCTCGTCGAAGAACCGGTTGAGCCCGTCCGGTGACGGTGCCATGCCGAAGACCTGACCGGGATAACTCCGCAAGGCGGAGACGATGGCTCGCTCCCGCAGGAGGATGTCGGCGCCGAGCACCAGCAGATAACGGTCACCGTTCGCCTTACGCAGATTGAACATTCCATTCCCTCATGTCGCACGCACGGAGAAGATCCGCCAACAGCACGGCGGTAAGTTCTGAACAAACGGTCTCCCCAGATTTTCGCACAATGGCGCGGATTTTCTTCTTCGCCATTGCTGTCTGGACCACGCGGCGGCAACGCACAAGGAGAGAAACAATGACAGTCGGGTTGCGGAAGGTCAATGGCGTCGAATTCGCGGTGGCGGATCTGGCGCTGGCCGAGCGGGGCCGTCACCAGATGCGGCTGGCCGAGCAGGAAATGCCGGGCCTGATGGCGACCCGCCGCGAGTTCGGCCCCGCGAAACCGCTCAAGGGCGCGCGCATCGCCGGTTCGCTGCACATGACCGTGCAGACCGCGGTGCTCATCGAGACACTGGCCGAACTCGGCGCCTCCGTGCGCTGGGTGTCGTGCAACATCTTCTCCACCCAGGACGACGCCGCCGCCGCGGTCGTCGTCGGCCCCACCGGCACTCCCGAGGCCCCGGCCGGAACGCCGGTCTTCGCTTGGAAGGGCGAGACGCTCGAAGAGTACTGGTGGTGCACCGACCAGCTGTTCCGGTTCGACGGCGGGCAGGGGCCGACCGCGATCCTGGACGACGGCGGTGACGCCACGCTGCTCGTGCACAAGGGCGTCGAGTTCGAGGCCGCGGGCGCGGTGCCGCGGGCCGCCGAGGACGACCCCGAGGAATACCGCCTGATTCTCGACACCTTGCGCACGTCCCTGGCCGAGGACTCGCAGCGGTTCACCAAGATGTCCCAGGAGATCCTGGGCGTCACCGAGGAAACCACCAACGGCGTCAAGCGGCTCTACAAGCTGGCGCGCGACGGCGAACTGCTGTTCCCGGCGATCAACGTGAACGACTCGGTCACCAAGTCGAAGTTCGACAACAAATACGGCATCCGCCACTCGCTCATCGACGGGCTCAACCGCGGTACCGACGTGATGATCGCCGGCAAGCTCGCCGTGGTCTGCGGCTACGGCGACGTCGGCAAGGGCACCGCCGAGTCACTGCGGGGGCAGGGCGCGCGCGTCGTGGTCACCGAGATCGACCCCATCTGCGCGCTGCAGGCGGCGATGGAAGGCCTGCAGGTGGTGGAGCTCGACGACGTGCTGTCCGAGGGCGACATCTTCATCACCACCACCGGCAACTTCAACATCATCATGGCCGATCAGATGGCCAGGATGAAGCACAACGCGATCGTCGCCAACGTCGGCCACTTCGACAACGAGATCGACATGGCCGGGCTCGCCAGGATCCCGGGCATCCGGAAGGTCGAGATCAAGCCGCAGGTACACGAATGGAAGTTCCGAGACGGCAAGTCGCTCATCGTGCTGTCCGAGGGCCGCCTGATGAACCTCGGCAACGCGACCGGCCACCCGAGCTTCGTGATGTCGAACTCGTTCACCAACCAGACGATCGCCCAGCTGGAGCTGCACACCAAGCCCGGCGAGTACGGCAAGGATGTCTACCGGCTGCCCAAGCGCCTCGACGAGAAGGTCGCACGGCTCCACCTCGACGCGCTCGGCGTGAAGCTGACCAAGCTCACCAAGGAACAGGCCGACTACATCGGCGTCGACGTCGACGGCCCGTACAAGCTCGACCACTACCGCTACTGACGCCTCTCAGATGACGCCGAACTCGGCGAGCAGCTGGTGCAGGCTCGCCCCCGAGTTGATCTTGTCGCGGATCACCCGCTCCTTGTCCAGCAGCTCGCGGGTGTCCGCGAGGACGGCCTCGGCGACCGTCGGCGAGACGACGCCGAGGCCGTTCTCGTCGGCGACGATGATGTCGCCCGGCTCGATGAGCTGGCCTTCCACCACCACCGGGACGTTGGTCTGCAAGGGTTCCGTACCGTCGTGCGTGATGCCGGGGCAGCGCCGCGGCAACGTCCCGGCGTACCACACGGGGAAGTCCAGATCGCGGATCTCGTCGACGTCGCGGACCAGTCCGTCGATGATCGCGCCGGCGATCCCGGCCATCTGCGAAAGGGTCGACATCAGCCCGCCCCACATCGCCATCCTCGGCGAGCGGTGGCAGGCGACCACGACGACGTCGCCGGGCTTCGCGGTGGCGAGCACCGGCAGGCAGTCCACCAGCTCGTCCGCGGCCAGGTGCACGGTCAGCGCGGGCCCGGCGATCTTGTGCTCGCGCTTGACCGGCTTGAGCCCGCCGATCACCCCGACCTTCGACCGCGAATCGGCGACGAGGCAGCTCGGGCTGTACTCCGCGCGCGCTATCTCGCGAAACGCCTCGACGAGTTCGGCGCCGGGCCTGACGAGTTCATTGTGGACGGTCCGCATCAGAGTCCCTTTCCGGTGATTTCGGCCAGGATTCGCGCCAGCCGCCCGACGCCCTCGTCGATCTGTTCGTCGGGCACCCTGCTGTAGGCCAGCCGTAGTTCGTGCCTGCCCCGGGCGTCGGGATAGAAGATCGAGCCGGGTACGAAGGTGATGTGCTCGGCCAGCGCACGCTCGGCCAGCGCGAGAGTGTCGACCTCGCCGGGCAGCGTCAGCCAGGTGAAGAACCCACCTTCGGGACGCGTGAACCGGACCCATTCGGGCAGGTGCACCTCCAGCGCCTTCATCATGATTTCGCAGCGGCCGCGGTAGAAAGCGCGCGAAGCGACGATACCCTCGTCGAAGCCACCGGAACGGCCGTAGTCCTCCAGCAGCAGCTGACCGAGCGGCGACGTGCACTGGTCGGTGAACTGCTTCGCCCGCGAAAGCGCGGCGACGAGCGGCGCGGGCGCACTGATCCAGCCGGTGCGCAGACCGGGCGAGAACGTCTTCGAGAACGTGCCGAGCTGCGCAACGACATCGGGGGCCAGGGTCCGCAGGCTCGGCCGCCGGTCACCGTCGTACCCGAGCTCGCGGTAGGCCACGTCCTCGACGAGCAGCAAACCGTGCTTCCTCGCCAGCGCCACCAGCGCGTGCCGCCGTTCGACGGACAGGCTCACGCCCATCGGGTTCTGGTAATCCGGGATCGTGTAAAGGAACTTGGGCTTGCGCCCGTCGGCGAGCGTCCTCGCGAGCGCGTCGACGTCGAGGCCGTGCTCGTCCATCGGCACCGCTTCGATGACGCCCAGCGCGTTCCGGATCGCCATGATCGCGCCCATGAACGACGGGCCTTCGACGAGCACCCGGTCCCCGGCGTCGAGCAGGCAGCCGGTGAGCAGCTTGAGCCCTTCCATGCCACCGCTGGTGATGATGAGCTCGCCGTCCGAGGGGCGCAGGCCGTCGTGGTCGCCGAGCCAGCCGGAAAACCAGTCCCGCAGCCCCGGCAGTCCCCCGGTCGGCCCGTACTGCAACGCCGCCGGGTCCGCGAGAACGTTCGCGAAGCCGGCCTCCATCGCCGCACGCGGGAAGGTCTCCGGATGCGGGTAGCCGCCGGAGAACGCGATGATCCGGTCGTCGCCCGCCTGGCTCAGGATCGAGGTGATCTCGTCCCCTGCCCCGCTGCGGACACTGCGGGCGAACACCTGGTCCCACCTGAATTCGGACACGGTCAGCTCCGGATGATCTCGATGTCGTCCGGCGTGACCAGATCGGGGCTGGTCCAGCCGTCGAGGTCGTAGTCGGCCAGGCAGGTGTCGACGAACCGCTTGAGCGCGTCCGCCTGACCGGACCCCTCGTACATGCCGAGCGTCTGCAGGCGGACCGTCTCGTGGTCGCCGGAGTAGTTGCGCTCGTAGAGTTCGTGCCTGCCGCCGAACTCGGTGCCGACGCCGTCCCACAGCAGCTTGAGCAGCTTCACGCGGTCGAGGGCCTCGATCCCGTTCGAACCGCGGACGTACTTGTCCAGATACGGCCGCACTTCGGGGTTCTTCCAGTCGCCGGCGTGCGAGTTGAGGTAGATCAGGCCGCTGCCGAGCGTCTGCTGCAGGATCTCCTTGACCCGTGGATAGCCGATGCCCATGAAGGTCCGGTACGCCATGCCGTAGTTGACGTTCGGCTGCACCGCGTCGCCGACCCACGGGTTCGGCGACTTCGCCATCGACTCCGAGAGGCTCCAGAACAGGTCGCGCCAGTTGAGCAGCTCACCGATCTGCGCCTGCACGCCACGGAACCCGGAGCTGCCGGTCATCTCGATGGCCTTCATCGCGCATCCCGCGATGAAATCGAGCTTCACCCCGAGCCGTGTGCAGCCGTGGAAGGTGAAACGCTCGAGGAAACCGGAGCCCGCGGTGAACTCGTTCGCGGCCGCGGCGTCGTACATGAACACGTTCTCCCAAGGCACCAGGACCTTGTCGAACACCATGATCGCGTCGTTCTCGTCGAACCGGCTGGAGAGCGGGTAGTCGAACGGGCTGCCCAGCGCGGCGGCGGCCAGTTCGTAGGAGGCGCGGCAGAACAGTTTCAGACCGGGCGCGTCCATCGGGACGGTGAACACCAGGCCGAACTTCTTGTCCCTGACCGGCAGGCCGTAGTGCGCGACGAAGTTCGCGTTCGTCAGCGCCGAACCGGTGGCGACCACCTTCGCGCCGGAGACGACGAGCCCGGAATCGGTCTCCTTCTCGACGTGCACACACACGTCGGAAACCTCGTCGGCGGGTTTGGCGCGGTCGATCGGCGGATGCACGATCGCGTGGTTGAAGTAGAGGACGCGCTCCTGCGCCTCCTTGTACCAGCGCAGCGCGTTGGGCTCGTACTCGCCGTAGAACCCGGAGTTCGCGCCGAGCGTGCCCAGGAAACACGCCTTGTAGTCGGGAGTACGGCCCATCCAGCCGTACACCTGCCGCTGCCAGGCGATGATCGCCTCCCTCGCGGAGAGCAGGTCTTCCGACGAACGCGCGGTCTTGAAGAACGGATGGGTGAAGCCGCCGTTGCCGGTGTCGGTCGGTACCCGCAGCGTTCCCTCGGCTTCCGGCGCGTGCAGCGCGTCGTAGAGCCGGGCGATCGAGCGGGCGCTGTTACGGAACGCGGGGTGATCCACGACGTCACCGACTCGCTCGCCGTAGATGTACACCTCGCGGTCGTCGCGCAGCGAGTCGAGGTACTCGGCGCCGGTCATCGGGCGGACGTCGTGGTGCCCGCCACTCGGCGCGACCGGCTGTTCGAGGGTGGTCATGCGGCTTCTCCCCAGGGGATCGGAGACTTCCAGGCGTCCCGCGACAGCACCACACCGTCCTTTGTGGTCAGTTCGGTGAGGTCGGCGGCGATGTCGCGGGCACGGTCCACCAGCGACGGGAGGCCGAAGGTGAAGAAAAGGGTGCCGGAGGCGAGGTCGCCGAGCGCGTGGATCCGCCCGTCGCCCGTCCCCTCGACGGTGAGCCTGCTGCTCGCGCGGTCGACGTGCAGGCCGCCGCGAGGGTGCCGTTCGCCGAGGCCGCTGTCGACGATCGAGGTGATCAACGGCTCCGCTTTGACCGGAATCTTGTCCGCGGGCACGTTGACCGCGTTGAACACGAAGTCCGCCCGGTACGTGGTGTCCGCTGTGGACAGGGTGAACCCGCCTTCGTCGGCGGGCTTCGCGTCCCGCATCCCGGAGACGATTTCGAGCCTGTCCGCGTCGACGAGTTCGAGCAGCTTGGCCGCGCTGGCGGGCGGCATCGGGCAGCAGACGCTCATGAGCGCGCGATAGTGCTCACGCAGCAACGCGTTCTTCTCGTGCTCGGGCAGCAGCGGCCACACGTCCGGCCCGGCGGCGGGCACCACGCGTTGCAGGATCCGCAGGCCGACATTCGCCGAGTCGACCTCGGCGACGTGCCGCCGCAGCCGCGCGACCGGCTCCTCGCGCTCGCCGCGCAGGACGTCGTCGATCGTGGCTTCGAGATCTTCGCCCGCGTCGGCGAATTCGGCCCGCATGACCGCGATGACCTCGCTCAAGGTGATCCGTTCACCCCGCGCGGCGATGGCGCGGAAGTGCTCCGGGGTGAAATGCTCGAGCCGGTAGCCGATCTGCCGCTGCCGGACCATGGGCAGCACGCCGCTGCGCGAGAGCATCCGGATCTTGCCGCGATGCCCGCGGCCCGCGAGCCCGAGCACCACGTCCACGCCGGTCAGCCCGCTGCCGATCACCGCGATCTCGCCGTCGGGATCGACCTCGGCGAGGGTGGTGGCGAGGGGGTAGGGCTCGGCGACGAACCCTGGCGCGCCACTCAGTCCGTACGTGTCGGTCGGTTTGCCGCGGCCGACGCACAGCACGACGTGGTCGGCGTGGAACCGGCGCCCCCGCCCGGTTTCGAGCCGCAGTCCCCCGCCGTCCGGGGTGGCGGACCGGACGGACTCCCTGATCACCTCGACCCGCCAGCCCTGCTCGATCAGCCTGGCCAGCACCGCGCGCGCGGACTGGACGAGGTAGTCGCCGAACATCCCACGCGGCACGAACCTGATGCCACAGAAGGGATCCCGGTGGAGGGGCCCGCCGTCGCGGTCGCGCAGGGACAGCCAGTTCTGGAAAAGGCCGCTGTCGCCGAACCGCACCGACATGCCGTCCGGGGGAATGTTGACCCGGACGGTGTCCAGGTCCGGCCGGAACGGCCTGCCGCGCCACAGGTGGGACGAGGTCTCGAAGATCTTGATGCCGCCCGTGGGCCCCTCGGCCTCGGCCAGCGCGTCAAGCAGGCACACCGCCGACGCGCCACCGCCGACGACGGCCAGCTCCGGCCATCGATCGTCTGCCGGTCTGCCGAGCGAACGTGGGTAGCTCATTCCATCTCTCATCGTCAGCGGACGTCATCGGCCATCCAGCGAACAACGCGCGGAAACAACGGCGCGTTCATGAACAGGGGGAACCGAGCGACGGAAGGTTACGAGCCCTGCCCACCCTCTCCTCCATCGACGCGGATATGCGTTCGCCCGCGTTTAGCCATTCGAGAATACTTCTCACCACACCGCGCTTTTCTACTCCTTGCTTGCGGGTCGCCCCCGATTCGCTCTCCTGTGGACAGTCGTCGATCGAGGCTCGATCAAGGCTCGATGGGTGGCCATCCGGCACATCGTGAAACTGCTTGACGTGCGCCGGATGCGTGTGAATGATGGATTCGGGGTCCCCCTTGTTCGACGCGCGGCGAGCGCTGCCGGAAATACGCGATTGCTGATCGAATTCAGCGCTGGAGATGCGGGCATGACCACTGAAGTAACGGCCGGTCCGGCAATACGGCGGATTCGGCATCTGATCGGCGGGGACCGGTTCGAGTCGGTGACCGGCGAGACGTTCGAGACGCGGGATCCGCACGACAACTCCCTGCTGGGCACCGTCACACGCGGCACGGCCGAGGACGCCACGCGGGCCATCGAGGCCGCCCGCGCCGCCTTCGACGACGGCCCCTGGCCGCGGATGACCCCGAAGGAACGCCAGAAGATCCTCCACGCGGTCGCGGCCAACGTCGAAAGTCACCTCGAAGAGCTGGCAATGCTCGAAACCCGGGACAGCGGCAAGATCATCACCCAGGCCCGGCACGCCGACGTTCCCCGCACCGCGTACAACCTGCGCTTCTTCGCCGACTACGCGGCGATGGCGGGCAACGAGGCCTACCCGGACGGCGATCTGCTGTCGTACACGCTGTACCCGCCGGCGGGCGTGGTCACCGCGATCAGCCCGTGGAACGCCCCGCTGATGCTCGCGAGCTGGAAGCTCGCCCCCGCGCTGGCCTTCGGCAACACCGCGATCCTCAAGCCCGCGCCGCAGACCCCGCTGACCGCGTCCCGCTTCGGTGAGCTCGCGCTGGAAGCGGGCCTGCCCGAAGGGGTGCTGAACGTCGTGCAGGGGTTCGGCGGCGACGAGGTCGCGGGCCCGCTCACCACCGATCCCCGCGTCGACCGGATCACCTTCACCGGTTCCACCGCGACCGGCGTGCGGATCCTGCGGGCGGCCGCGCCGAACCTCACCCCGGTTTCGGCCGAGCTGGGCGGGAAATCGGCCAACATCGTCTTCGACGACGCCGATCTCGACGTCGCCGTGCCCGAGTCGATCCGCGGCATCTTCGCGGGCAACGGCCAGATGTGTTTCGCCGGGTCGAGGCTTTTCGTGCAGCGCGGCATCCTACCCGAGTTCCTGGCCCGGTTCACCGCCGCGGCCGAGCAGATCGTCGTCGGCGATCCGAAGGATCCGGCCACCACGCTGGGACCGCTGATCGAGCAGCGGCATCTGGACAAGGTCGGCGGCTACGTCGAGCTGGCACGCGACGAAGGCGGCACCGTCGTCTCCGGTGGCCACCGGATCAGCGAACCCGGCCTCGCCGAAGGGTTCTACTACGCGCCGACGGTGATTTCGGGGCTGGGCAACGAATCCCGTACCGCGCAGGAGGAGATCTTCGGTCCCGTCGAGACGGTCATCGGCTTCGACACCGAGGAAGAGGCGCTGCGGCTCGCCAACGCGAGCCCGTACGGGCTGGCCGGGCTGCTCTTCACCACCGACCTCGACCGCGCGCACCGGATGGTGAACCGCTGGAAGGCGGGCACGGTCTGGGTCAACTGCTACCTCGTCCGTGATCTGCGGCTGCCGTTCGGCGGCGAGGGCAGGAGCGGCCTCGGCAGGGAGGGCGGGCAGTACTCGCGGGAGTTCTTCACCGAGCCCCGCGCGGTCACCTTGCGCATCCGGCCAGGACGCTAGCGAACAGGAAGGAATCCCATGGAACCGAGCGCCGCACGGGCGGCCGCCACCCGCCTGCTCGACGCCGCCGGCACGGGGAAAGCCGTGCCGCCGCTGTCCCTGCCGATCGAGGACGCCTACGCCGTCCAAGCCGAGCAGGTGCGGCATCGGGTCGACGAAGGCGAAACCGTTCGTGGCCACCGGATCGCGGGCGCTTCCGTGGCGGCTCGCCGCCGCTGGAAGGTGACCGAACCGGTGCACGGCACCGTGTTCGCCGGCGCGTTCCAGCCGGAGCACCGGCCGATCGCGGCTTCGTTCATCCGGCCCGCGGCCGAGGCGAGTGTCGCGTTCGTGCTCGGCTCGTGCCTCGGCGGCCCGGCGGTGACCACCGCCGACGCGCTGCGTGCCGTCGAATTCGTGCTGCCCGCGCTGGAGATCACCGATTCCCGGATCGACGACGAGGAGCCGGGCGCCGCCGATGTCGCCGCCGACAACGCTTCCGCGGGCGTCGTGGTACTGGGCGCTTCCCCGGTAGCTCTCTCCACAGTGGACTTACGGCTGGCTGGCTGCGTCCTCTATCGCCGGGGCGAGGTCGCCGCGACCGGAGCGGGCGGCCTCTCGCTCGGTTCCCCGGTGAACGCGCTCGCCTGGCTGGCGAACTCCTTGTGCGCCAAGGGTTTGACCCTCGAACCCGGCCAGATCGTGCTCTCCGGCGCGCTCACCCCGCCGGTCGCCGTGTCACCGGGCGACAGCGTCCAGGCGAGCATCGCCGGGCTCGGCAGCGTCACCACCATCCTTGCGGAAGGCCGGTCATGACCGAGAACGTCCTCGAAGTCCGTCCCGGCGACGTCCAGCGCGCCGCCGAGGTCATGCTCGGCGCGGAAGCCGCGGTGACCGCACGGGGTCCGATCACCGCGCACTGGCCGGAGCTCGACCTCGACACCGCGTACGCCGTCCAGTACGAAGCCCTGCGGCAACGCCTGCGGCGCGGCGAAACCCTGATCGGCGTGAAACTCGGCCTCACCTCGCGCGCCAAGCAGATCCGGATGGGCATCGATTCGCCGTCGCTCGCCTGGCTCACCGACGCCATGGTGCTGCCCGCCGGCGAGCCGCTCCCCCGTGCCAAGCTCATCCACCCGCGAGCCGAACCGGAGATCGTGTTCGTGCTCGGCGAACGGCTCGCCGGTCCTGGTGTGACCGCCGCGACCGCCGCGAAGGCGGTGGACCGGGTTTACGGCGGCGTCGAGATCATCGACAGCCGCTTCCAGAACTTCAAGTTCACACTGGCGGACGCGGTGGCCGACAACAGCTCGTCCGGGTTGTTCGTGCAGGGCCCGGTCGGCAAGCGCCCCGAAGACCTCGACCTCGCGCACGAGGCCTGCCTGCTCGAAGTCGACGGCGAGATCGTCGACGCCGCGACCGGCGCCGCCGTGCAGGGACATCCGGCGGAGGCGCTCGCACTGGCCGCCAACAAGCTCGCCGAACGCGGTCTCGCCCTCGAAGCGGGCTGGATCGTGCTGACCGGCGGCATGACCGACGCGGTCCACGTCGAGCCCCGCTCGCGGGTGGCCGCCTGCTTCTCCCACCTCGGCACGATCACCATCCCCGGAGGCGAGTGATGCCGTTCATCGACGTGAGCCTGGGCACCGGGCGCAGCCCCGAGCAGATCCGGGCGCTGATCCACGAACTCACCGAAGCGGCCCACCGCGCCGTCGGCGCGCCGCTGGCGAACATCCGCGTCGTCATCCGGGAGGTCGAACCCGCGCACTGGGCGGCGGGCGACGTGACCGTCGCCGAGCGGCAGGCGTCCACCGAAGGAGCGAAGCCATGACCCAGCCCGACATCCGGCACGAGATCGCGCACCTGGCGCGGATCGAACTGCACACGCCGGACCCCGACGGCACGCTCTGGTTCTTCAAGTCCCTGCTCGGCATGTACGAGACCAAGCGCGAAGGCCAGTCCGTGTATCTGCGCGGGTACGAGGACCCGTACCAGTGGAGCCTCAAGATCACCGAGGGCCCGGAGCCGAAGATGGGGCACGCCGCCCTGCGCACGTCGTCCCCGGAGGCGCTGGAGCGGCGGGCGCGGTCGATCACGGACGGCAATCTCCCTGGCAAGTGGACCGAGGACGAGTACGGCTACGGCAAGACCTTCGCGTTCACCACCCCGGACGGGCACGACCTGCGCCTGCTCTGGGAGGCCGAAAAGTACCGCGCCCCGGCCGAGCTGAAGAGCAAGATCCTGACCAGGGCGTCGAGAAAGCCGTTGCAGGGCATCCCGGTCAAGCGGATCGACCACCTGAACCTGCTGGCCAGCGACGTCACCCCGGTCAAGCGGTCCTTCGAACGCCACCTCGGCATGCAGACCCGCGAACGGGTCGTCGACGGCGACGTCGAAATGGGAGCCTGGCTGAGCAGCAACATCCTCGGCCACGAGGTCGCGGTCATGCGTGACGCGCTCGGCGCGCAGGGCCGCTTCCACCACGTCGCGTTCTACTACGGCGTGCCGCAGCACAACGTCGACGCCGCGGAGATGTTCCGTGAGTACGACGTCACCATCGAAGCCGGCCCGGACCGCCACGGCCTGAGCCAGGGTTCGTTCCTCTACGTGTTCGAACCCGGCGGCAACCGCGTCGAGCTGTTCGGCGACTGCGGTTTCCTCGAACTCGAACCGGACTTCGAGACGAAGACCTGGACGATGGACGACATCGACGTGGTGACGGCCATCGGCGGGGCCAAGCTGCCGTGGGAAACGTACTTCACCTATGGCACCCCACCGGTCGCCCCCGCGCTGAGCCCGAACCCGGCAGCGGCCGCCGCCTGAGTGCAACGCGGTGTCAGGGGCGGCGTCAGCGCGGTGTCCGCCCGGTGTCAGGACGCCAGGCGATCGTGGTTTCCATGAGCAGCGGCCCCACCAGCGGGGACGCTCGAGTGGATCATCAGGAGCACACGATGCAGAAGTTCGCCACCCCCGCCCCGATCGCCGCCGTCCTGGACATCCCCGCCGGGCGCGTCAAGTTCGTCGCCGCCGACCGGGCCGACACCGCGGTCGAGATCCTGCCCGCGGACGCCGCGAAGAGCCGCGACGTCAAGGCCGCGGACCAGACCGCCGTCACCTACGCCGACGGCGTCCTGCGTATCGAGACCCCGGCGAAGAACCAGTACTTCGGTCCCTCGGGCTCCATCGACGTCACCGTCGAGCTGCCCGCCGGGTCCCAGGTCGAGGCGAAGGCCGCCAGCGCCGAGTTCCGGACCGTCGGACGTCTCGGCGACGTCGCCTTCGACGGCGCGTACAGCCAGATCAAGATCGACAACGCCGCGAGCCTCCGTCTCACCGCGGTCGACGGCGACGTCGAGGTCGGCCGGCTGGGCGGCCCCGCCCAGATCAGCACCGCCCGGGGCGACATCCGGGTCGCCGAGGCCACGCGCGGCACGGTCGTGCTGAGCACGCAGTCCGGTGGCATTTCGATCGGTGCCGCCGCCGGGGTCTCGGCTTCCCTGGACGCCGGCACCTCCCACGGCCGTGTCAGCAACGCCCTGAAAAACGACGGTAGCGCCGAACTCGAAATCCACGCCACCACCGCCTACGGCGACATCACCGCCCGCAGCGTGTGACCCGCGGCCGCCCCGGAACATCGTTACGGCAGAAGGCTTTCGCGGCTTCGCTGTCCTCTGTGGACGGTCCCGCCCGTTGTGGTCCACGGGCGGGACCGTCGCCGGGAAAACGGCCTCCGCTGGCGGATCACGCGCGCAGACGTCCACGCCTGTTATCGTGCAAGCACACCGTGACCGTCCGGGCGGCTTCCTGGCGCTGAACCTCGCGATCCGCTCCCCGGACCCGGCGGTGCGGCACACCTTGCGCCCGCTGCTGTTCGGCGGCCTCGAGTACCAGACGCGGCTTCCTCCACAGCACCTGTTCACCGACGAGCTACGCGCGATCGAGGTGCCCGCCCGGAAACACCTCGCGATCATCCCCACCGGGAAGCGTGGACCTCGCCCCGCCGCCGGGATCGGGGCCGACGGTGCTTCAGCGTGCGACGGTGGTCGACCAGTCCGGGAGCTGCCCGTACGCGATCACGTCGGGAGGCGCCGTCGGCACCGTGACGGCGGCGGTCGTCATGGTGCCGGCCGCCGAGACCTTCAACTGCGGCAGCTGCTCCTCGCCGTGCTCGATGAACCTCGGCAGCCATTCGGGAATCGGCGCGCCATCGCTGCTCAGAAGCTCTCCGTCCGGGGCGCGGTGGTAGTTCAGCTCCACGTCACCGTAGCCGCTACGGCACGCGAGCCGCGCGTCACAGAAGTCCCAGCCCCGCGGGCACACCTCGTCGATCCACGCCCAGGCCAGCAGCACGTACGTGGGCGTGAGACGCACACCGTTCGGCATCCTGATCGGCGGGACCTCCTGCACCTCGGCCGATACCTCGACGTTGACAGCGGTCGTGATCCTCGCGTCGGAGAACCGGACGTCGACCTCGCTCACGCGCGTGCCCCTCCTGGCAGTGGGTGATTGGCTTCGCTGTCACCGTACCGCCGCACCACTCCAGCCGCCGGACCTCCACACCGGAGAGTCGCCCTGTCCTGCCGCCGATCGTGCCGGAAAATCCGTACTCCCGTTCGAACAGCGGAAGAACGCCGTTCACCATTGGTCGTGCCGAACTGATCCGCGAAGGCACCAGCACGAAGAGCGGGATTCCACGGCCGGGTCACGCGACCGGCGAAGCCGTCCTTTGCCGATTCCGCGTCTCGCCGCGCTGGTGTGTCCACATCGGACTTCAACAGGGTCGCGAAGGGCGCAGTGGCAACGTTCGGCGTCGTCGATATCCGCTGTCCCGTCCGGGTCGTTCAGGACGCGGGCACCCGGCCGGGGGGAATTCGCCCGGTCGACTGCTCCGACCGCGTGACAGGGCTCCGGGAGGCCATCCGCCCGCTGCAGTACGCCTTCCGCCGCCACCTCGCCTCCTGACCCGCGTTTCGAGGAGTGGAGCAGACGGGAACCGCTCAGGCTGTGGGCAGGTGCTCCTCGGCGAAGGCGACGGCATCGGCGACCGCCTTGTCCGCGGCGGGAAGGTGACCGGCGAGCAGATGCCACACGTGTCCCATCCGGGGCGCGACGTCCAAGCGGGTGGGCACGGCGTCCTCGGCCAGTTTGGCGGCCAGCCGGACGGCGTCGCTGAGCATGACCTCGTGGCCACCGATCTGGATCAGGACCGGCGGCAGTCCGCGGGTGTCCGCGAAGACCGGAGAGGCCAGCGGGCTGTTGCGCGGGGCGCCGCCCAGGACGAGGTCCGCGGCGCGGCGCAGCCCCTCCCGGCTGACGGACGGGTCGACGCCGTCGCGCGTGACCATCGTGGCCCCGGTGTGTTCGAGGTTCGCCCAGGGAGAGATGGCGATCGAGGCGGCGGGCATCGGGAGCCCTTGAGCACGGGCCGCGACCAGGACGCTGACCGCCATCGCGCCGCCGGCGGAGTCTCCGGCGAACACCACGCTTTCCGGTGCGGCACCCTGCTTCAGCAGCCAGCGGTAAGCCGTGACGGCGTCATCGACGGCGGCGGGGAAAGCCGCCTCGGGCGCGAGCCGGTAGTCCGGGACCAGAGCGCGGGCCCGCAGGCGCTGGGCGAGCGTGCCGACCAGGCCGCGGTAGCCCTGCGGGTCGCCCACGAGGTAGGCGCCGCCGTGCAGGTAGACGAGGTGCCGGCCGGCGACGGCGTCCGCCGGGATCGCCCATTCGGCGTCCACCCCGTCCGTGTCCACCACGTCGAAGGTCATCCGGTCCGGCGGCGGGAAACAGTCCTGGAAGAACTTCCGGTAGGCGAGTCTGACCTCCGTCAAGCTGCCGGCCCCCGCCCCGGCGGCCGCGTCGATGACACCGCCGCTGTGGGCCGCCCATTCCCGGTAGAAGGTGGGGACATCGATCGAGACCGTCATGGATTCTCCTGTCGCGAGCCAACAGCGGCTGCGTCCCAGCCGCTCCGCGAGCCTCGGAGCCTCACATAAATGTGAAGGTCAACGGGACGTGACGCAGGCGACGCCGCGGGCTCGTGCGAAGCCGTCAGGACAGCACGGCTTCGATCAGGTGCGGGCCCGGTCGCCGGGTCGCCGCGGCGAACTGGTCGGCGAGTTCTTCGGCTGTCCTCGCGCGCGTCGCGGGGACGCCCATTCCGTGGCTGAGCGCGACGAAATCCAGCTCCGGCTGGGAAAGATCGAACATCCGCGCCGACGCGGCACCCGCACCCCGCGCGCCGACCCGGTCGAGTTCCGCGCGCAGGATGGCGTAGGACCTGTTGTTGAGCACGACGGTGGTGACGTCGAGGTTCTCCCGCGCCTGGGTCCACAGCCCGGAAATGGTGTACATCGCGCTGCCGTCGGCCTCCAGGCACACCACCGGCCGGTCGGGGCAGGCCACCGCGGCCCCCACCGACAGCGGAATACCCTGCCCGATCGCCAACCCGACCAAACCCAGGACGTCATGCGCCGGCGCGCCCGCGGTGGCCTCCGCCAACGTCCCCAGGCCGGCGGTGATCGACTCGTCGCACACGATCGCGCCGCGCGGGAGCAGCCCGCCGATGACCCACGCCCAGTTCTCCCGGGTCAGCGCTCCCGTGGGCAAGGCGGTGAGGGTGCCGGGCACCGGACGAGGTTCGCGATCGGGTGCGACCCGGTCGGCGATGCCGGTCAGACCGGACAGGGCCGGGGCGAACTCCTCGGCGAGGACGTGCACCTCGATGCCGTCCGGAACAAGGTCTCCGTTCTTGCCCGGATAGCCGAACGACGCGACCGGCCGCCGGGCTCCGGCCAGTACGAGATGACGTACTCCCGCCATCTGCGCACGCACGTCTTCGCCGCGGTACGCGAGCGGAGTCACCTTCGGGATTCCCGCTCCCCGGTGCAGCACCGCGGGCCAGGTCGGGCAGAACAGGAGCGCTCCGGTGGCCTGGGCGATGCGGTCGGCCGCGTTGAGCCCCTCCTCGGTCAGCGCGTCGCCATCCAGCAACAGCGCGGTTTTTTCACCGGAGCACAGGATCTTCTCCGCGGCGTCGGCGGCGACTACGGCGTCGGAGGCAGGCTGGTTCAGCAGGGAGGGCACCGCCACCCCACCGTCCGACCACGACAGGTCGGCGGGCACCACGACCGTCGCGATCGACCCGGACGTCCCGGTGCGATGCGCGGACGCATCGCCGAATCCCCGGGTCGCGGCGATCGCGGCGGCGACATCGCGGCCGAGCCCGGCGCCGTCGGCCGGGCGGTACAGCCACGCGGAGACCGACCCGGCGACCGCGTCGATATCGGAATCGAGCGGGGAATCCAGCGGTTTGTGCTCGCTCGAATGCTCCCCCACGACATTCAGCACCGGAGTACCGGCACGACGGGCATTGTGCAGATTGGCCAGGCCGTTCCCCAGCCCCGGACCCAGATGCAGCAACGTCGCCGCCGGCCGCCGCGTCATCCGGCCGTAGCCGTCCGCCGCCCCGGTCGCCACCCCCTCGAACAGGCAGAGGATCCCACGCATCTCCGGAAACCGGTCAAGTGCCGCCACGAAATGCATCTCCGACGTACCCGGATTACCGAAACACACCCGGACATCGCTGTCGATCATCGTCTTGACGATCGCTTCAGCGCCCTTCATTTTTCTTGACTCCCTACCACCGATGACGACCGCGCCGCGGAAACTCGTCAAGCCGGTCCCTCGTTTTCGTATTCTGACACGAAAGGAAATGGCGGCGATCCGGCGAATACGAAGAACCAGGAATCGGTGCGCGAACGGGCAGGTCCGCGTCGGCGAGAATTCGTGCCGCCACACCGAGGCTTCTCGCCAAGGGTGCTGGGGCCGTAGGTGCTGTGGGACGCCTTGGGTGCGCTGGCCTGGGGTGCGACAAGGGCGTCCCTGGGTGCGGTGGATGCACCCAGGGCGTCCCTCGGACTTCCCTGCGCTCGCCGACTCAGTTCGCCCGATGTCGCGAACGCTCCATTGAGGACGTTGAACGTCCCCCATGTCCCATTCGCGACACTGCGACAAGATCCGGATCGCCGCCCGCTCAATGGCCGTGGACCACCGGCTGCGGCGGCTCGCTGCTTGCCGTCCCGGCGCGTTGTCTACGCCGGGCCAAGGGCGCGAGGGTGCGGTGGATGATGAAGTACTCGGCGACGAGCACGTTGCCCAGCAGGGCGGCCCATCCGCTGGCGGTGTAGACGTCCCTGAAGGGCACCGAGGGGAACAGCTGGACACCGAGCAGCAGGTAGAGGCGCAGGGTGACCGCGGCGAAGGTGAGGGTGTAGTTGCGGATCATCCAGACGCGGTGCAACTGGACCTGGCCGCGCCGGATGGTCCGGTAGGCCTGCACACCGGTGTACAGCCACGCCACGATCAGCATGGCGAACGCGACCTGCAACGCGAAACCGTTCGGGGTGACCGCGGTGGAGTAGGCCGCCGCGGCGGCCGCGGCCACGACCGAAATCAGGTACACCCGGCCGAGTATCCGATGCAGCCGGGGGAACCGGGCCCGCAGCCGGGGCACGAACTGCCACGGCCCGATGATCAGGGTCAGCCCGGCGGGCACCGAGTGCACCACCAGGCTCAGGTAGTAGCCCACGATGCGCCGGTCGATCGGCACCGTCGAGCTCCCGGTCAGATACGGCGTCACGAAAAACACCGCGATACCGATCGCGAGCGCCGCGAGGACGCTCCACAGGAACCACCACCACCGGCGACGGACCGCACGCGACATAACTGCAGTGGACACGTAAAACTCCCCATCTCGAGCAAGGAAACGAAAAGGAATCGGAAAAGGACCGGGCCGCGGCAGCGGCTCACCGGGTGACGCGGAGACGACGGTGTTCGAGAACGGTCGCGACCGCGTATCCGCCACCGCCCGCGATGGTCATCAGCCAGAACAGGCCCGGGGTCTCCAGGAAAAGCGCGAGGCCGGAGACCAGGGCGAGCCAGGTGCCGAGGCAGTAGTGCAGGAGGTTGCGGCGCACCGCGCCCTCGCCGAGGTACAGGAGGCCGACGACAAGGCCGGAGCCGGCGGGCCAGAGCCGGGTCTGCAGGTCCGGCATGTCCACCATGGCGGCGAGGCCGGTGATGGCGAGGAACAGCGCGGTGAAGGCGCTGATCCAGGACAGGCCGAGGAGCTTGCCGGAGAGCGCGGTGGATTTGTCGGCGGCGCGCAGGGACGGAGCGGCGGCGCGTATCGAGAAAACGGTGCCGGCCGCGAATCCGGCACCGAGCAGGCCGAAGGACAGCCAGGTCGGCACGGCGATCAGCGGATCGGTGCCCCTGGCGAGCGCGGAGGTGCCGTGCCCGAGGACGTAGGCGAGTCCGAAACTGAGGTAGACGCCGCGATTGTCGATCTCCGCGGACCGACCGGCGACGCGGGCCGTGGCGGATGGTGCGATCGTGGTCATGGTTGCTTCCTCCTGACGGGGATTGACGTGCGTCCGTGCACCGGCGGGTGATGCCGGCCATCGACGGGCCGGGTCAGCGGGCCTGCCACCCGCTGGGCGATGTCGGCGGGCCACGCGTACCAGGTGAGGACGGCGCGCTGGTGGGCGAGACCGTGCAGTCCCAGCCACAGGGCGATCGCGTCATCGGTGGGGTCCGGGCTGGTGCGGGCACCCAGGCTGTCGGCGAGGATCCGAATCATGTCCGCGCCCGACGGGTAGAGGTCTTCGGGGGCGATCCCGTCGTGCCGGAAATCGCCGAACATGGCGCGGTAGCGCCGAGGATGCTCTCGGGCGTAGCTCAGATAGGTCCGGCAGACGGCGTACAGCTGTTGCCGGGGCTCGTCGGTACCCGCTGCGGCGGCGCGAAGCCGGCAGGCCAGCTCGGCGAAACTCTGCCGCACGATCGCGAGCATGATGGCCGCCTGGCCGGGAAAATGCGGATAGATGGACGGGGCCGCGATCCCGGCCCGGCGGGCCACCGCCCGCAACGTCAGCGTCCGCTCGTCACCGCCCGCGTCGAGCAGTTCCGTCGCGGCGGCGAGGATCTGCTGGCGAAGCAGGCTTCCTTCGCCACGGCGGTTCCGCGTTCGGTGTGTCGTGTGCATGGCGGGCGCGCCTACGGGACCAGGACGACTTTGCCCGCGACGGTGCGCGATTCGGCCAGCGCGAGTGCCGCTCCAGCCTCGGCCAGCGGGAACCGGGCGGCGATCTGCGGGGTGAGCACGCCCTCGGCCAGCAGTGCCAGCACCTGGGTGAGGTCCTCGCGCAGCCGGTTCCGGAAGGTGTCCATGCGGCGTTTGCCCGCCCAGAAGTTGTAGAAGCGCGCCGATTTGCCGTTGGGCAGGAGATTCCACATTCCCAGCCGCGCGAACACCTTCAGCACCGGAAGCCGTGAATCGCCGTCCTCGTTCTTCGTGGCCGCGGTGCCGTAGGACACCAGCACCCCGCCCCGGCGCAGCAGCCGCCACGAGTCGGTCAGCCCGGCGCCGCCGACATGATCGAACACCGCGTCCACGCCGTCCGGAGCCAGCTCGCGGATCCGCTCGTACATGCGCGCGTCGCGGTAGTCGACCGGGGTCGCGCCCAGTTCCCGCACCAGATCGTGGTGCCGCGCGGACGCGGTGCCGATCACCGTGATCCCGGCGTGGCGGGCCAGCTGCACGAGCGTCGACCCGACCCCGCCGTTGGCTCCGAGCACCACGATCGTCGCGCCGGCGTGCACCGCCGCGGTCCGGTGCAGCATCTGCCAGGCCGTGATCCCGTTGACCACCAAGGTCTCCGCGTCGGCCGCTGGCACCCCGTCCGGAACGGCCACCAGATCCGCCGCGTCGAGCACCAGCGAACTGGCCCAGGCACCGATCTTGGTGACCGCGGCGAACCGGCGCCCGATCATCGCGGTGTCCACGTCCTGGCCGGCCGCGGTCACCGTGCCGACCACGTCGTAGCCCGGCACGAACGGGAACGGCGGCTGGTCGAAGTACTTGCCGCGGCGCATCTGCTGCTCGGCGAAGGACACCCCGGTCGCCTCCATTCTCAGCACCACCTGACCGGCTGCGGGTGGCGGGATTTCGCGGGCGTGGACCCGCAGGCCGTGCGTGTCGACCTTGCCCGGAAGGACGACCTCGGTGGCGTGGGTGACGACAGTGCTGTGCATGACGTATCTCCGTGTCCGGCGAGTTGCGGTTACGGCCGTAAGGTTACGCACGTAACTCAGATCCGCGCAAGAACTTACAGCAGTAAGTTTTCCGGTGTACGCTTACGTCATGGCAGACAACTCGACCGCGGCGCCCGCCCGCCCCCGCAACCGTCGCGGCGAAGGCGCCCGCCTGCGCGAGGAGATCGTGGACGCGGCGGTCGACCTGCTCGACGAGACCGGCAACGAAAGCGCCATCACGCTGCGCTCCGTGGCCCGCCGCGTCGGCATCGCGGCCCCCTCGATCTACCGCCACTTCCCCGACCAGCCGACCATCATGCTGGCCGTGGTCCAACGCGCGTTCGCCGAACTGGAGACACAACTGCGCACCGACGTCGACGCCGCCGGCGACGACCCCCGGCAGCGGCTTTTCGCCTGCTGTCACGGCTACCTGCGGTTCGCCAAGGACCATCCCGAGCGGTACCGCACCATGTTCGGCGGCCTCTGGATGCCCGTCCTGCGCGACACGACCGTGACGATCAACGACGTCATGACCCTCGGCGACGCCTGCACGCAGCTACTCACCGACACGCTGAACGGCTGCGTCACCGCCGGCCTGGCCACCAGCACCGACGTGCGCGCCGACTCCGTCGCGCTCTGGCTGGGCCTGCACGGACTGGCCCACCAACGAGCCTCGACCATCGCCTACCCGTGGCCACCCGACATCGCCGATCGCATCATCACCGCACTGGCCCACCTCACCGGCGAGTAGGCCGCGTCTTCACGGCACCGAAGTCCACAAAGGACACTTGCCGAAAACCGCGAGGTCAGTCCTCTTCGGCGGTCAGATCGCCGGGCATGACCGTGGCGATGAGGCCCGCGACGAACTGCGGAACGTCCTCGGGCGCGAGGACCAGCCGTGGCTCATCGCGGTCCGGCCCCTGAAAGATCTCGACCGACCGCACACCCGGCTCCCCCGCCGAACCCGCTACACCGACGATCGTCCAGTTCCCGTGCCGTGGCCGCGTGTTGGCGAAATGACCGAACACCGCATCGACGGGATCGCGCTCCATGATCCGCACTCTACGCCGAGCCGGTCACTCACAACCGGTCGTAGATCGTGGACAGGCGCCGCAGCAGCTCCGCGGCGGAATCCAGGGCTGCCTCGTCGTAGTCGGCGAGGGTGGCGGCAAGAGCTTCGGTCAGCGCACGCTGACGCTGGTTGTGCCGGTTCCGGCCCGCTTTGGTGAGGGCGACCACGACGGACCGCTTGTCCTCGGGCCGCCGCGTGCGGGTGACGTAGCCCGCCGCGACCAGGCCGTTGACCAGCTGGGTGGTCGCCGGGCCGGTGGTCTCGGTGCCCTCGGCGAGCTGACTGATGCTCAGCGCGCCCTGTTCGGCGAGGACACGCAGCGCGCGGGCATGCGTGAGGGACAGGGCTCCCGGAGTGCGGGTGGCGCGGCCGCGTAGCCGCGCGTCCGCGGCGCTGAGCCGGTAAGCGGCACGGGCGAGCCGGTCCAGCGCCGTCGCGCGGGCGGCATCCGATCCCCCACTGGCCATGAGCTGCCCTCCGGTTCGACGACGTCGGTTGACACCAGCATAACCTAAGTGCTTAATGAATAAGTACTTAGCAACCACGAGGAGGCTCTCACCATGACCGTCCGTTCGACCGGCCACAGCTGGGCGCTGGACGCCGCGCTCGCCCAGGGCGGCTTCGACGCCCTGCACCCCGAGGCCACGGGGACCATGGAACAGCTCGGCCACGACCACACCGACTTCGCCAAGGTGTTCGCCATGGTCAAGAGCGGCGCGATGCTGCCTAAGGCGTGGGCGACCGTGGCCGCGCAGGCCGAGCAGCGTGCCGCGCACCACGAGCGGAACGGCTTCTCCCGCACCGCGTCCGACCTCTACGAGCGAGCCGCGGTGATGTGGGGCCGGGCCCAGTACTCGATCTTCGACGCCGCCGACCCGCGCAAGTCGGCCTTCCGCGAGCGCACCAACCACTGCGTCCGGCGGTTGGGCGCCCTTCGCGAAGGACGGGTCCGGCGGGTGGTGCTCGACTTCGAGGGCCACCACATCCACGGCCTGCTCCACCTGCCCGCCGGACCGGTGAGCGGTGCTCCCGCCGTCATCCTCGGCCCCGGCATGGACATGATCAAAGAGGACTACATCCACGCCGCCGAGCGCTACTACACCTCCCGCGGCATCGTCGCGCTCTCCGTCGAGGGACCCGGCCAGGGCGAATCCCGGGCGGATGGCCTGACCGTGGACCTCGGCAACTACGAGCGCGCCCTCGGCCGCTACCTCGACTATCTGGCCGCCCTGCCCGAGGTCGACCCGGCCCGGATCGGCATGTTCGGCATCAGCATGAGCGGCTACTGGGGCTCCCGCGCGGCCGCCACCGAGCACCGCCTCGCCGCGCTCGCCGCCTTCGAAGCCGTCACCGGCGATTTCCACACCATCTTCGAGCGCGCCCAACCCACCTTCAAGAACAACTACATGTACATGGCGGGATACACCGACGAGGACGCGTTCGACCGCGAACTGGTCGCTCGCCTGCCACTGGGCGACCTGGTCGAGCGGATCACCTGCCCCGTCCTGTACGGCATCGGCGAGTTCGACGAGCTCACCCCGCTCGACCAGGCCCTCGCGAGTTTCGACCGCATCCGCGCCCCCAAGGAACTCCGGGTCTACGAAAACGAGTTTCACCCGCTCGGCGGCGTGGCGGCCGAGGTCTTCCGCTTCGCCGCCGAATGGCTCCACCGCGCGCTCGACGGCGAACTGGCCGAACCCGGCCGCGATGTCCGCCATTACGTCCATCGCGACGGACGTACCACCGACGGCACCGCCCGACCCACCTGGTGGCTGGGCGCCGCCCCGGGCACCGGCGCCGCGTAGCCGCGCACGGATTCCGCGCGGACCGGAGTCCACAGTGGACGACCCGGGTCCCCGAGTGCTGTTTTCGACCGGCCGTGCTCGTTTCCGGCGTGTCCTCCGGCGCCGTCTGGCCGGACGTCGGGCCGGTGTCAGCCGGAATGGGCACCGACCGCGTCACGGACCTGGGAGCCCAGACCGGCGTCGGCGGGCGCGCACAGTGGGCACAGCAGTAGAACCGGCCCGCCACCTCGGCCCCGTGACCGAGGATCCGGCACCCGCAGTGCTCGCACACCGGCGCCAGTTTCGTGATCGCGCACTCGAAGCTGTCGAATGTGTGGGTCGCACCACCGACCGTACGAACCTCGAAGGCCATCCGGTAGTCGTTCCCGCACACGTCGCAGACCGCCATGGACGCCGCACCTCCTTCGCTGTTTCCCGATCTTCGCTCTTCCGAGCCTGCGCCCCGCGCGCTCGCCCGGCAACTCGGGAGAACGGCGGTCACTCCTCGGAGCAGCGGGCGTCCAGCCACTGTGCGAGCACGGCCGCCTGGCTGTGCTCGACATCGCGGGTCGCGGTCAGCAGGGTCAGGTCGTGCTCCCCGGCGATCGAGCGCAGGTGCTGTGCGGCCTCCCTGTGCGGCGGCTTCCCCAGCTCGGCGAGGTACCGGCGGCGGAATTCGGGGAACCGGCCCGGGTCGTGCCCGTACCAGCGGCGCAACTCCGCCGACGGGGCGACATCGCGCAACCACTCGTCCAGCCGCGCGTCCTCCTTGCGAACCCCGCGCGGCCAAACCCGGTCCACCAGCACCCGGAGCCCGTCGGACCGCGACGGGCGGTCGTAGATCCTCCGAACGGTGATCTGCGTGCTCACGGCACACGCCCCCTTCCCACCCAGGCCGAGTGTCCTCGCCCGGGCGCGGGAGGTCCAGGCCGGCCGACGGCGTCCTTTGTGGAGGAATCCGTCCACTGTGGAAAGAATCCGTGGCCCGCCGGTCATGCCCTGGTGAAGAGCATGGCGCTCTGGAAGCCGCCGAACCCGCTGCCCACGCTCAGCACGAGGTCCATCCGGTGGTCACGCGCGGTGCGGGGCACGTAGTCCAGATCGCATTCGGGATCCCGGTGGTGCAGGTTGGCCGTGGGCGGGACCACCTGGCGGTCCAGCGCCAGCGCGCATGCGGCGGCCTCGAGGGAACCGATCGCGCCGAGCGAGTGCCCGATCATGGACTTGATCGAGCTGACCGGTACCTCGTAGGCACGGTTCCCGAGGCTGCGTTTGAACGCCGCGGTCTCGTGCCGGTCGTTCTGCTTGGTCCCCGAGCCGTGCGCGTTGATGTAGTCCACATCGGACGGAGCACGGCCGGCCCTGTCCAGCGCGACCCGGATCGCTTCGGCCATCTCCCGCCCGTCCGGTTTCAGCCCGGTCATGTGGAAGGCGTTGCTGCGGCTGGCGAATCCGACGATATGGGCGTAGATCCGCGCTCCGCGCCGACGAGCGGCCTCGGCGTCCTCGAGCACCAGGACCGCGGAGCCCTCACCGAGCACGAACCCGTCGCGGCGCGCGTCGAACGGCCGGGAGGCGTGCTCGGGATCGCCGTTGTTCGGCGAGGTCGCCCGGATGGCGTCGAAGCAGGCGGAGGTGATCGGCGACAGCGGCGCGTCGGTCGCCCCTGCCAGCACCACGTCGGCCGATCCCTCCTCGATCAGCGCGACCCCGTGCCCGATCGCGTCCAGCCCGGACGTGCAGCCGGTGGAGATCAGGGTGGTCGGGCCCTCCGCCGCCACCTCCCAGGCGACCTCCGCCGCCAGCGTGCTGGGCACCATGTAGCCGTAGAGATGCGGGACCGAGCAGGTGTGGTCCACCAGCCATCGGCGCCCCTCGTCGGCGAGTACCGCGTATTCCTCTTCCAGGCCCATCGTGCAGCCCACGGCGCTGCCGACCGCCACGCCGATCCGGTCCGGCGCGACGGCGGACAGGTCGAGACCGCTGTCCGCGACGGCCTCCCTGGCACTGACCACGGCGAACTGCGCGGCCCGGTCCATCCGGCGGATCTGTTGCGCGGACAACCCGGCGGCCTTCGGGTCGAAGTCCACCTCGGCGGCGATCTGCGAACGGAACTCGGTGGGGTCGAACAGGGTGATCCGCCGCGTGGCGGTGCGTCCTTCGGTCAGCAGCTGCCAGAACGCCTCGCGCCCGACACCACCGGGTGCCACCACACCGATTCCGGTGACGGCAACGGTTCTGGTCATCGAGCGTCCGCCTGGTGCGGGCCGACCCGCGGGCCCGGCTGCTCGGGCCGCGGCGGCTGTTCGGTGTCGACATGGCCGAGTTCGGGACGGGGCGCGAGCGGCGACAGGTGGAAGACCGCCCGCGCGGCCGTCGTGCCGACGTTGACCAGCCGGTGCCGTACCCCGATCGGGACCAGCAGCGAATCACCGGGGCCGAGCCGCACCGGCCGGGAGTCGAGGCTCATCTCGAGCTCGCCGGCGATCACGTGCAGGAACTCCTCCGAGAAAGGGTGGTAGTGCTCGGAGACGAACTCTCCGGCCTCGAGGAACAAGGTGCCGCCGAAGCCGGAGGTGGAGCCGGCCGTCTTGGGGCTGAGCGTGACCCGGATGTCGCCGCCGCGGCGGCGGTTGGGCACCGCCTGCTCGACGTTGACCTTGTCCGGCACGGGAGCGTCGCTCACCGGATCCTCCCTTCGTCGGCCGTCCAGACGTAGAACGGCGCGGCCATCGCGTCCTTCGGTTCCCGCCAGTTCGGGTCGTAGGGGGCGACCAGGCCGGCCAGCCGGGTGTTGATGTCGGCGTAGAGCGGGTGGCTGCGCGCCTTGTACAGGTTCGGGGTGATGTCCTCGTCGGCCTCGACGAGGTGGAAGTACAGGTCGTGGAAGCTGAACAGGGTTCGCCGCGACACCCCCACCATGTGCGGGAGTTCGGACGCGTCGGATTCGGCGAACACCTCCGCGATAGGGCCGGTGTCGGGGTTCCTCAGCTTGGCGACGATCAGGGTCCGGTGCACGGTGGGACCTCCTGCGGACGGGACTTGTCAGTGCGTTGCGTTCATCCTCGGCGCACGCGGTGGAACGGCTCTCGAACCGGCCCAACCCGGCTACCATCCGGCGATTTCGCCGCCACGAAGGAAAACCCCGGTCGGGCCGTCGTCCGGGAGCGTCGCGGCGTCGGCGATCTCCACCGCCGCCTCCGCCGGTCCGCGCTGCGCGGTGGGCATCATCCGGGTCCGGGTCCGCCCGGGATTGACGGCGTTCACCAGCACCCCGGTGCCCTTGGTCCGCGCGGCCAACATGGTGGTGAGGCCGTTGACGGCGACCTTGGACACCGAATACCCCGGTGCCTCGCTCCACAGCCCCACGCTGAACGACCCGGTGCCGCTGGAGACGAAGACGACCCGGCCCCAGCCCCGGCGCACCATGCCCGGCACGAACGCCTGCGCCGTGCGCCACCCGCCGAGCAGGTTCACCGCCAGGGTCCGCTCGACGAGTTCCAGCGGCACCGACAGCGGTTCCTGCCCGGCGTCGAGCAGTACGCCGGCGTTGCACACCAGCACGTCGACCGGCCCGAGCCGGTTCGCGGCCCGCCCGGCACTGCCGGCGTCGGTCACGTCCAGCGGATGGGAACGGACCCCGGGACCGATCCGCGCGGCCGCCTCCGCCGCCGCGTCCGCGTCCCGCGCGGTCACCACCACCCGCAGGCCGCGGCGGTGCAGTTCGGCGGCGACCGCGTGGCCCAGCCCTCGGTTGGCGCCGGTGATCAGGGCAGTACGTGGTTCTGACATGGGTCGCACGATCACCCACCGGTCTCGATCCGCGCTCGGGGCTAGCCGGTGGCTCCAGAGGGCTTCCAGGACGGCACGGCAGCGTGGCGGGTCGAGGAAGGCGGAGGTGCCCGATGCGTGTCCTGTTCACCTGCTGGTCCTGGCCCACGCACCTGTCCGCGCTGGTGCCGCTCGCCCGGGCCTGCCGTGCCGCCGGCCACGACGTGCTGGTCGCCGGCCAGCCCGGTCTGCGGGAGGACATCCGGCGGGCCGGGCTGCCCGCCGCGGCCGTCGGCACCGAGGTCGACACGGTGGGCATGGTCGGTGAGTACCTGCTGCCCCTGCCGGGTGCCGGACGGCCGCCGGCGGGCGGGAAACCGCGGGCGACGCGGATGTTGCTGGCGCACGCGGAGTCGATGGCAGGGGACCTCGTCCGGCTGATCCGGGAGTGGCGAGCCGATCTGGTGGTGTACGACCAGACCGCGCTGGCCGGACCGCTCGCGGCCGCGGCCGCGGGCGTGCCCGCCGTGCGCCACCTCTACGGCGTCGACCTGATGTGGCGATTCCGGGACGCGCTGCCGTCGGCGCTGGCGCCGTTGGCCGATCGGCTCGGCGCGGACGCATTCGACCCGTTCGGCGTCGCCACCGTGGACCCCGTGCCCGCCAGCCTCCAGCCGCCGACGGACTACCGTCGTCTTCCGATGCGCTTCACGCCCGCGAACGGGTCCGTCTCCCTGACCGCGCGCGGGAAGCGGCCCCGGGTCTGCGTGAGCTGGGGGCACACCATCGCCAAGGTGGCGGCTCCCCGGTTCCTCGCGGGCCGGATCGCCGAGGCACTCGCCGGGTCGGACGTCGAGGTGGTACTGGCGATTTCGGCCGCACAGCGGGATTTGCCCGGCCCATTGCCCACCGGTACGCGAATCCTGCTCGACGCTCCACTGTGGCCGGTTCTGTCCACATGCGACCTTCTGGTGGGACACGGGGGCGCGGCCAGCATCCTCACCGCGCTCGACCACGGCCTGCCGGCACTGCTCGTGCCGCAGCTGCCCGATCACGCCGGGCACGCCGGCGGGGTCGCGGCGCGCGGCGCGGGAGTGGTGCTCGGCCTGGACGAGCTGAGCCCGGCCACGATCCGGAAGCACGTCGAACGGCTGGTCGCGGCCTCGCCGGAACGCGAGGCCGCGCTAGAGGTGCGCGAGGAGATGCACGCGCAACCCTCCCCCGCCGATGTCGTCGCCGAACTCGTGGCCCTGTGCGGTTGACCACCGCCGGTACCGCGATCACCCCACCGGCGTGGTGAACCGGTACCGTCCGGACCCCAGCTCGTAGCGTGCCCGGGGCAGGATCACCTCGGCCGTGGCGTTCACCGGGATCCCGATGTCCACTGTGGCCGTTCCGGCCTCCTGCCGCCAGGCCACGTCGATCCGGCCGCGCACGGTGTCGAGGCCGATCGAGGCCCGCGCCATCGTGCCGAACGCGCGGGGCGCCACCCGGAACCGCTGCCAGCCAGGCCGCAGCACCTCCAGCCCGAGTACCCGTTCCACCAGCCACTGCACCGGGCCGGAGTGCATGAAGTGATCCCGTGAGCGGGCGGTCTCTTCCCAGCCCTCCCACAGCGTGGTCGCGCCGAGCGAACGCAGGTACCCGTAGGACGGGTGGTCGCGCTGTTCGAGCACGGCGTGGGCGAGATCGGCGCGGCCGTTGTCGGACAACGCGAACGGCAGGGCGAGCGCGCCGACGCACCCGGTGTCGAGATGCCTCCCCTTACCCTCCACATCGGACACGAGACCCGCCACCACCGGCTTGACGCGGTCCGCGGGTACCAGGCCGAAGGCGAGCGGCACCGCGTTGCTGGTCTGCCGGTACGCGGTCGTCGTGCTGGTGCGGTACACGCCCGCGGCGGCGTCGTAGAACTGCTCGTTGAACCGGCGGGTCACCTGTTCCGCCGTCTCCAGCCAGGTACGGGCGAGGTCCGGGTGGCCGACCAATTCGGCCAGCGCGGCACCGTCGCGCAACGCCATGACCACGTACGCGGTACCGACCAGCTGCCCGCCCTCCGGCGGGAAGAGGAGCCCGGGCGGCAACCAGTCGCCGAGCGACTCGTCCGAGATTCCGTTGTGCAGCAAGCCGGTCAGCCAGCCGAGATAGCGGCGGACGGCGTCGAAGTGCCGTTCGGGCACGGTGCGGTCGCCGTAGATCAGCCAGTACTGGCGGACCAGCTGCGGGTAGACCCCGGTCCAGGTGGGCGACGGGGAGCCACCGTTCGGGGTGGCGCCGAGCGGCGCGAGGATCGGGATCTCCCCGCTCGGCGCCTGGCCCAGCCGCAGATCCTCGAGCCATTTGCCGAACAGGCCCGCCATACCGAAGCGGTAGAGCATGGACTGGCTGGCGAACCGGGTGTCGCCGGTCCAGCCCAGCTTGCTGTAGGCGGGCGAATCGGTCGGCAGGCCGCGAAGGTTGTTGCGGGCGGTACGGGCGAAAGCGTCGGCCAGCCACTGCAACTCGGGGTGCTCCAGCCGGAGGTCCATGGTGTCCGGCAGATCGCTGCCCACGTTCATCGCGACCAGTTCAAGCGGTTCGGTGGTTCCGGTGACTTCGACGTACTGGAATCCCTTGAACGTGCCCGACGGCTGCCAGGTCTCCTCGGCGAGCCCCGCGGCGGTGTACTCGTCGACCTGGAAACGCCCCACCAGGGACGGGTTGTCGAAACCGCCTGGCACGCCAACGGGAATCCGGCCGTCCGGGCCGAGTTTCTCGCCGTAGCGCAGGCGCACCGTGGTGCCCGCGGGCAGCTTCGCCCGAAGCCGGGCCCAGCCCGCCAGCATCACGCCGAAGTCGAAGACCCGCACGCCCGGGACCGGGGTGTGCACCCCGGCCGCCTCGACGGGCGCACCCACGCGGATGTGTTCCCCGGCGAACGCGCGCAGCTTCCCGCCGGGACCGGCGACCACGGCCGGGGCACGCCAGCCCTCGGCCGGGAACCCGGGCGAGGACCAGCCGTCGAGCCGCCGCGCGCGCCGGGCGTCGTAGGACTCCCCCGCGTAAACGCCTTCGTAGGTGGCCGGCCCCTCGGTGAGGCGCCAATCCGCGCCGGAGCCGAAGGTGCGGCGGGTGCCGTCGGCCAGCGTCACGTCCAGCCGGGCACGCAGCCGCGGTTCGGCCGTCCACGGTGCCACGTCGCGGCCCTTGGCGTCCGGGATCCGGCTGGCGAAGAACCCGCGGCCGAGCGCGATCCCGAGCGCGTTGCGGCCCTTGGACAGCAGCGCCGTGACATCGTGGGTGGTGTAGAAGACGCGGCTGCCGTAGTCCGTCCACAAGGGAGAGAGCTCGAAGTCGGCCACCCGGCTGCCATTGGCCCAGGCCACCGCGTAGCCGAGGCCCGCGAGGTAGAGGCGGGCGGAGGCCACCGGGGCGGGGAGGTCGAACTCGGTGCGCAGCAACGGGTTCGCGGGCGGATCGGGCGGGATGCCGACCACCAGCCGGTCACCGGTGACCGCGACGCCGTCCGCGTAGGCCGAGCCGCCAGGGTAGGTGTCGGTGGCGTCGCACCGCCAGCTCACCTGGCCCCGCGGTTCGGCCAGCTCGAGGTAGAACCGCCCTGGTGCCAACGGTTCGGTGAATTCCAGCCGCTGCTGAGACTCGCCGGTGAGACCGGTCAGCGTCCGCTGGGCGAGCACCGGGCCGGACGGGTCGTGCCCTCGGAGCGTGAGGGTGCAGCCGGCAGGTGCCGCGCCGGTGGCGACCAGCGGGACGCCCAGCGCGGTCAGCGGGCCGGTGGAGTCGAAGTCCTGCCCGAGGGTGTGCCCGGGATTCAGCGCCACCAGGTCGAAGGCCGTGGGCTGCGAACCGACCCGCACCGCCGCGGTCAGTTCCACCCCGCTGCCGATCCAGGCCGTGCCGTCCCAGTCCCGTTCGGACAGCAGGGCGGTCTCGAACCAGGCGGGGTCGCTCCACGGCCCGGCCTGCCCGTGCTCGTCCCAGACCCGCACCGCCCAGTGGTATCGGGTGGCCGAGCGCAGGCCCGGCCCGGTGTAACGGATCGCGGACTGTCCGGCCGAGCCCACCTTGCCGGAATCCCACACATCCGGCGTGCCCGCGGCCAGCAGTTCCGGCGTGCCCGCCACCGCCAGCTGGTACGCGCTCTGGGCACGGCCGGTGCCGTCTCCGATGAGCTGCCAGCCGAAGCGCGGCGCGGTCTCGTCGATGCCGAGCGGGTTCACCAGATGCTCGGTGGTCAGCCGCTCCGCCCGCAGCGGGCCGGGCCCGTCCCGCGGATCCGCCCACGCCGGCCGTGTCGTGGCGGCCAGCACCACCGCGCCACCGACCCCGCCCAATGCCGTTCTGCGACGTACTTCGCCCATGTGTAACCCCCAGTCGAGCCGATCCACGACAGTGGTGCTCGACGATCCCGGCACATTTCCGGAAATCGCCTGATTGACGCAGTTAACTATTTGTCTGTGTCAGACGGAGATACAATATCCGCATGCCTCCGTCGAAGCCGCATCGCTCGCCCGCCCCGGAGCAGCGGCAGCGCGATTCGGAGCGCACCCGGCAACGTATCCTGGCGGCGGCGACCACCGAGTTCGCCGCGAACGGCTACGCGGGGGCGCGGGTCGCCGCCATCGCTTCCCGTGCCGGTGTCAACCAGCAGCTCATCTCGTACTACTTCGATGGCAAGCAAGGCCTCTACCAGGCGGTCGCGGAAAGCTGGTGGAGCTACGAACGGGAACTGGTGCCGCCGGGCACCCCGCCCAGTGAGGCGGCCCGCCGGTACGTCCTGCAGGCCCTGCACAACCCGGACGGCGTACGGCAGTTCGCCTGGAGCGGCCTGGAGTACCAGGGTTCCGGAGACGATCCCGACCGCGCCCAGCGTTCCGAGCGCCTGCGGCGGGAGGTCGACGCGATCCGCGCCCTCCAGGCCGAGGGCAAGGTTTCGTCCGAAGTGGACCCGGCCTGCCTTGTCGTGATGATGATGGCCGCCGCGATGGGCCCCACCATGCTGCCTCAGGTGATCGAGGGGCTCTACGACGTCGGCGCGCGCTCGGCCGAATTCCTGCACCACTACGCCGACCAGATCGCACTCGTCTCGCGGCTGCTCGGCCTCGACGAGGCTCCACCGGAAAAGCCCGCGGGCGACTCCGCGGACCGGTGACTTTCCGGCGGAACTCGTCCGATTACGCGGCCACCCGGAAATCCGAACCAGCACCCGTCCCGCAATTCCCGGGACGGAACCGCGCGCCCTGCCGTGTTTCCGCGGGGTCAGCGCAGCTCCGCGATGACCTTTTCGAGCACCTCCAGCTGTTCCCGCAGGCCGATCTCCAGCCCGGACGCGATGATCGCGTCGCGCTCTTCCCGGTTCCCCGCCGACACGTGGTAGGTCAGGGTGGTGCGGCCATCGGCCTCGGTGAACGTGATCGTGGTCAGCCGCGTGACGGCGTCGGCCGCTTCCGGGACCTCGGTGGTGACGATCCGTTCGCCGGGCACGATCTCGCGGTACTCGCCGTGGAAGCCGGCCTCTCCGCTCTCCGGAACGGCGATGACGTACCGCCACCGGCCACCGGCCACCGGGTCGATCTCGGCCACGGTCACGGTGCCGTAGTGACCGCACCACCAGCGCTTGACCAGTTCCGGCTCGGTCCACGCCCGGTACACCAGCTGCCGGGGAGCGTCGAACTCCCGGGTGACCAGGATCTGGTCGTCGGACGGCAATGTCACCTGTGTCGGGTCCGCGTTCGTTTCTGCCATGGGTTTTCTCCTTGTCGATGAGTTGGTCCAGTTCGGCGCCCAGCGGTTCGGACCGCTGGGCCGCCGCGCGCCGAGGCGCCCCGGATCCCGCTGGGGGTTCGCGGGGCGCGCTCGGCTTGCTTGTCTTCGACCGGTTCCGGCGCGCCGCTATCGGGCGAGCAGGCCGGTCAGTTTCTGCTGCAGCCGCGACTGGACGTCGGCGGGCTGGGTGGCGCTGCGCCAGGCGACGAACCCGTCCGGACGGACGAGGCTGGCGCCGGTGCCCTCGAGGCCGAAGGAGGTCAGCAGCTTGTTCTCCGGGTCCCGCAGTTCGGCGCCGAGACGGTAGATCCGCAGATCGACGCCGAGCTCGGTGCCGACGGCCTTGGCCGCGTCCTCCCAGCCGTCGCCGTCCGGCCCGACGAGCAGGGACCAGAACCCGGTGCAGAGATCGGTGGTGGAGAACCGCTCCCCGGCACGTTCCAGCCAGACGTGCGGGGCGCGCAGCCCGGGCTCGCCGGTGGGAACCCGGGGATCCTGCGTGAGCTTCTCCGGCGCGGGCTCTTCGGTGTGCACGGCCGGAGAGACGTAGCGGTAGCCGAAGATCATCGTGACATCGTCGATGCCCTCGTTGTCCTCGACGGTGCCGGTTCCGCGCACCTGCAGCAGGTTCACCGCGTGGTCGAGCGTGGTCCGCGCGACGGGCAGGCGTTCGAGCTCGTAGGTGTCGAGCAGCCCGGGCCCTGCCTGGCCGTTGAGGACGGCGGTGAGTTTCCAGGCGAGGTTGTGCGCGTCGGCGATGCCGGTGCTGGCACCGTAGGAACCCGACGGCGGCACCACGTGCGCGGCGTCGCCGAGGAGGAAGACCCTGCCCTCACGGAACCGGCGCGCCACCACGGCCCCGCTGCCCGCCGAGGTGTGCGCGACCTTCTCCGGCCGCCCGGGGATGGGCGGGAGCAGGGTGATCTCCACCTGCGGCTCGCCGATCGCCCGCCGGGCCAGCTCGATGCAGTGCTCCTCGGTGAAGTCCTCGGGGCTCTCCCCGATGCCGGGAGCGTAGGCGAAGCCGATCGTCCACCGGTTCTCCGCGACGGGCACCAGCGCGGTGCCTGGCGCGGGCTGGTTGAGGTAGGCCAGGATGAACCGGCGGCCCCGCATCGCCTCGGTCAGGTCCGCCTCGAAGATGATGTACGCGCCCCGCCCCGGCGGCAGGACCTGGTCGGCGTCGATGCCGAGCCTGGCGCGGATCCCCGCGCGGTGCCCGTCCGCGGCCACCAGGTACTCCGCGTCGATCCGGTACTCCGTGCCGCTGCCCAGCTCACGAGCCACCACCGAAACGCCGTCGGTGCGGGAATCGAGGGAGATCATCTCCGTGTTGAAGCGGACATCGGCGCCGGCCTCCACGGCGCGGGCGTGCAGCAGCCGCTCCATCTCGTCCTGGTCGATCGCCGCCCAGTCCGCGGGGCTGAGCCCGGGCGGGGGCCCGACGTGAGCGCCCAGGTCCATCCGGAATCGCTCGTCCCCGGCCAGGGTGTCCGCGCCGATCATCTCCGGGAAGTCCGCCAGATAGGACTTCCGGGCGAGGATGTCCTCGGTCAGGCCGTACCCGCGGTAGATCTCGCCGGTGCGCGGGTTGAACGCCCGCGCCTTGGGCATGATCGACTCGGTCGGGTGACGCTCGACCAAGATCGGCCGCATCCCTTGCCGCGCGAGGAACAACGCCGTGGACAGGCCCGTGACCCCACCCCCCACGATCAGCACGGGGGTCTTCTGGTCGTCCGTTCGAGTCATTGTGGTGCTCTGCCCTTTCCTCGCATGCCCGGAAAAACGTCGACAGGCCGGACCTCTGGCAGCGCCACGCGGCGAAGCTCCGTCGTCTTCACACGCCTGTCCCGACCCTTGGTCACCATAATCACCCATCCGAACGGCTGTGTCAACCATTTACTTGAGTAATTCACGCGGCGCTCACGCGAGGGCTCCTCGTTCCCTGCGGTCTTGGCTGTCTCGAACGCTCCGTTCGAGACGCTCATGGTCGGTAACGGAGCGTTCGCGACGTCGGGCGATGCGTCCACAAAGGACTCATATGCCGGTAAGGCCACCTTGAGGGCGTCGGACGCCTGCAAGGTGGCCTTACCGGCACCGCGGCACCCCGCGAAGGGCACCGTTCACGGGGAACCGTCACCCGCGGGCGCGCTCCGGCACCGAGCGAATCGGCAACCGCGTGACACCGCAGAGGAAGAACGCCGGAACGGGCGGGAGCGGCTCGTCCGCCACCGCCCACTCCCCCGGCAACCGGTCCAGCAGCGCGTTCACCGCGACCCCGGTGACCAGCCTGCCCAGTGGAGCGCCGAGGCAGAAGTGCACACCGTGGCCGAACCCGACGTGTGATTCCCGGCGTCCGAGGCGGAACTCGTCCGGTGCGGCGAACTGCTCCTCGTCCCGGTTCGCGGAGCCGAGGTAGGCGTAGACCCGCTCACCAGCCGGGATCGTGACACCGCTCAGCCGCACCGGCTCCTTGGTGATGCGGACCAGGATCTGCACCGGGGACAGGTAGCGGTTGACCTCGTTGACCACCGCGGGAAGCAGTGCTCGGTCGGCGCGCAGCTCGGCGAGCACCCCGGGGTGCTTCGCCAGGCAGATCACGGTGTTGCCGAGGAGGTTGGCCGTGGTCTCGTTCCCGGCGACGAGGAGCAGGTAGCAGAACGCGACCAGCTCCCGCTGGGTCAGCGCCTGACCGTCCACTTCGGCCCGGATCAGCGCGTCGATCAGCTCGTCCCCCGGCGATCGCCGCCTGCGTTCGATGGTGGCCATGACGTATTCGCGCATTTCCGCCAGCAGCCGGGCGGCTTCGGCCTCGTCCTCCCACCTGCCGCGCGACATGAAGGTTTCCGACCAGCGTTTGAAGTCGGCGTGCCGGTGCGGTTCGACACCGAGGATCCCGGCGATGACCATGATCGGCAACGGCGCGGCGAGGGTGCTGATCACGTCGAGCGCGCCGTCGCCGGCGACCCGCCGGAGCTGGGCGCCGGCGAACGTGGCGACGGTCGATTCGAGCTGGGCGATCCGGCGCGTGGTGAACGCGTGGTTGGCCAGCACCCGCAGCCGACGGTGCTCGGGCGGATCCTGCCGCATCATGGTCTCCCCCAGCATGTTGTCGCCGAAGGGAACCCGCGCGGAGAAGACCTCGTGGTCGCTGACGACGCGCCTGACGTCGGCGTAGCGGTACACATGCCAGCAGCCGTCCTCGCCACGGGTCACCGGCCGGGCACGCCGGAACTCCCGATAGTCGCGGTACCGCTCGAAAAGCGCGTCGAGACGTGACGTCGCGTCCTGCTCGCTCCGGTGCCGGTCACCCAGATCCATGACTCTCGTCCTGTTCGTCGAGCGGACAGCGGACAACGCCCACGGTCGTCCGATGGTCTCGAACCCGCCTCGACACGACCGGAAGCGACGTGGCTGCGCGCGTCGTCGAGGTCGAATCGAGCACCGCCGCCCACGATTCGGCCATCGGCGACGTGAGCTCGCCCGGGGTTTTCGGGACAGGGAGGCGTGTGTGTGCGGCATCACCGGCTGGGTGGATTTCTCCCGCGATCTGACCACTGAGCGGCCGATCGTGGCGGCCATGACCCGGACGCTCGGGAACCGCGGCCCGGACGACAGCGGTACCTGGGTCCGCGAGCACGTCGCGTTCGGGCACACCAGGACCTCGGTCATCGACCTCGCCAACGGCAACCAGCCGATGGTGGTCGAGGACGGGACCGGGGTGCTCGCCTCGATCACCTACTCCGGCGAGGTGTACAACTTCGCCCAGCTGCGCGAAGAACTCCGGCGCGCCGGGCACGCCTTCCGCACGCACAGCGACACCGAGGTGATCCTGCACGCGTATCTCGAATGGGGCGAGAACTGCGCGCGGCACTTCGTCGGCATGTTCGCGTTCGCGATCTGGGACCAGCGAAGGGAAACCCTGCTGCTCGCCCGCGATCGGATGGGCGTGAAGCCGCTGTTCTACGCCCCGGTTCCCGGCGGTGTCGTGTTCGGCTCCGAACCCAAGTCGCTGCTGGCGAACCCGCTCGTCCGCCCGGTGGTCGACCGCGATGGGCTCTGCGAGCTGCTGTCCACCGCGAAAGCGCCGGGGCGCGCGGTTTTCCGGGACATGCGGGAACTCCGCCCCGGCCACATCGCGGTGCTGGACCGCCGCGGGCTCCGGGAAAGGGCGTACTGGACGCTGCGGGCCACGCGGCACACCGACGACCTGCCGACGACGATCCAGACGGTGCGCGACATGCTGAACGACATCGTCCGCGGCGAACTCGTCTCCGACGTCCCGTTGTGCACCACGCTGTCCGGTGGCCTCGACTCGAGCACGATCACCGCGTTCGCGGCGGGCATGCTGAACGAACTGAACGGGCCGCCGCTGCGCACCGTCACCACCACCTTCGACGGCTACAGCGAGAACTTCCGGCCGGACGACACGCGCGGAGCGCCGGACGTCCCGTTCGCCGCGCAGGTGGCGCGCGCGTACGCGACCGACCACGCGGAGATCGTCCTGCGGACCGCCGACCTCGCCGACGGTGCCACCCGGGTGCGGACCGTGCGCGCACAGGACATGCCGACGCCTTACGGGGACATGGACGCCTCGCTCTACCACACCTTCCGCCAGGTGCGCCGGGATTCGACCGTCGCACTGGTCGGTGAGGGCGCGGACGAGATCTTCGGCGGCTACGTGTGGATGCATCAGCCGGAATTCGTGGAAAGCGGAACATTTCCTTGGGTCGCCAGGGAAGTCCTGCACGACGGCTCCCGGACGGCGGGGCTGGGGCGCGACCTGTTCGACCGCGGCATCCTGGAAAACATCGACATGACCGGCCACTACGCCGAAATCCACGAGGAGGCGCGCGCGCTGGCTCCGCACCAGGAAGGCGAGGACGCCAGGGAGTACCTGATGCGCGACGTGTGCTTCCAGCACATGACCTACTGGCTGCCCATGCTCCTGGACCGGAACGACCGGCTCGGCATGGCGTCGGGCCTGGAGGTCCGTGTCCCGTTCTGCGACCACCGCCTGGTGGAGTACCTGTACAACGTGCCGTGGTCGATGAAGTCGTTCGACGGCAGGGAAAAGAGCATCCTCCGGTCCGCGGTGGCCGACCGGCTCCCGCGGGACGTGTTGTGGCGGCCCAAGAGCCCGTGGCCGGTGACGCAGGACCCGACGTACACCCGCGCGTTGCAGAGCGCGCTGTCCGGGCTGCTGGCCGACGCCGATTCCCCGGTACTGAAGCTCATCGACGCCGACAGTGCCCGGAACGCGGCGGGCGACACCTCGGCGGAGGCGTCCAGCTGGCACAGCCGGATGAACATCGAACTGGTGCTGCAGCTCGATCTCTGGCTGCGTGACTACGAGGTCGAACTCGTCCTCTGAGGACGGTCCGATGGTTCAAGCCCGCGCGATCCCGCGCGGGCTTGAACCATTTTCCCCAAGACCAACCGCTTCGTCGCCGGACGACCCCTTACGCCCGCAGCAACGACGTGTCGTGCGTACCGGCCCGGAAGTCGGGATCGGACAACAGGTCCATGAGCAGCTTCCGGTTCGTCCGGACACCCGGCCCGGCGATCCGCAGCTCCTCCAGCGCGCGGCCCATCCTGGCGAGTGCCGCGGCCCGGTCGGGCGCCCACACGATCACCTTGGCCAGCAACGAATCGTAGTACGGCGAGATCCGCCAGCCGGGATGGGCGTGCGTGTCCACGCGGACGAACGGGCCACCCGGCGCGACGAACTCGGTGAGCTCACCGGGACACGGCCGGAAGTCGTGGTCCGGGTCCTCCGCGTTGATCCGGCATTCCACGGCCACCCCCTTCGGGCGCACGCTGTCCTGGCTCACCGTGAGCGGCAGCCCGGCCGCCACCCGCAGCTGTTCGGCGACGAGGTCGATGCCCGTCACCGCCTCGGTCACCGGGTGCTCCACCTGGATCCGGCAGTTCACCTCGATGAACGCGGCCTCGTCCCCGTTCACCAGGAACTCGAAGGTGCCCGCGCCGGTGTAGCCGACCGCGGCCGCCGCCTGGACCGTGGCGTCGAGCAGCCAGGCACGCAGCGCGGGGGGCAGCCCCGGAGCGGGCGACTCCTCCACCAGTTTCTGGTGCCGCCGCTGGACGGAACAGTCCCGCTCGCCGAGGTGCACGACGTTGCCGTGCTCGTCGGCGAGCACCTGCACCTCGACATGCCGGGCGGACTCCCAGAACCGTTCCAGGTACACCCGGTCGTCGCCGAACGCCGAACGCGCGGTCGCCCGTGTGGTGCGGAAGACCGGCAGCAGGTCCTCCCAGCGCCGCACCACCGCCATTCCCTTGCCACCGCCGCCCATCGCGGCCTTGACGATCACCGGCAGGCCGATCCGTTTCGCGGTCGCCTGTACCTCGGCCGCCGTGCTCACCGCCCGCTCCGAGCCGGGGACCACCGGCAGGCCCGCCCGGCGCATGATCTCGCGGGCGCCGACCTTGTCGCCGAGCCGGGCCAGCACCTCGGGCCGGGGGCCGATGAAGACGAGTCCATTCTGGACACAGATCTCGGCGAAATCCGGGTCCTCGGAGAGAAACCCGTACCCGGGATGCACCGCCTGCGCCCCGGTGCGCAGCGCCGCCTCGATGATCGCCGGCGGGTAGAGGTAGCTCGACTTGGCCGGGCCGGGGCCGATCCGCACGGCCTCGTCGGCGGCCCGCACCGCCGCGGAGTCCTCATCCGCGGTCGAGTACACCGCCACCGTGCGGATGCCCAGTTCCCGGCAGGTCCGGATGATCCGGAGGGCGATCTCGCCGCGGTTGGCCACGAGCACCTTGCCGAACACGGCGTTCATCCTTCCGCCAGGGGCGTCAGCAGGATCAGCGGCTGGCCGTACTCCACCGGCTCGTTGTCAGCCGCCACCACGCGGGCCACCCGGCCCGGCGTCGCCGCCACGACCGGGTTCATCAGCTTCATCGCCTCCACGATGCCCACCTGCTGCCCCGCCGCCACCTCGGCGCCGACGGCCACGAACGGCTCGGCGCCGGGTTCCGGGGCGTGGTAGAACGTGCCCACCAGCGGCGCCGTGACGGCCACCAGGCCCTCGTCCGGTTCCGGCTCGGCGGGGGCGGGCGCCACGGGCACGACACCGTCCACAGTGGACACCGGCCATTCCACCTCGATACTCGCCGGGCCATAGGCGACGCGGGCCCGTGCCGGCGGGCGCGAGGCTGCGCGCAGCGTGTCGGCGAGACTGCGGTTCAGCACCTCCATCGTGTGCCGCACCGCCACCGCGCCCGGATCGTCGTCGTCCGCGGTGCTTTCCCGTGCCTCGTTCACTGAGCCTCCATCCGGCCGTTCGTACTGACGTCCACCGTCCCGAACCGGCGGAACCTGGCGCGGCGGGCGGCCACCAGCTCGGCGCCGGGCCTGCCGCGCAGCTCCCGCACCGCGCACACCAGTGCGTCCCGCACGCGGGCACCGGCGCCGGGCGGATCGCGGTGCGCGCCGCCGGGTGGCTCCGGGATCACCCCGTCGACGAGCCCGGCGGACAGCAGCGACCGCGCGTCGATCCGCAACGCCGTCGCCGCTGTCGTCGCCGCCTCGGGATCGCGCCACAGGATCGCGGCGCAGCCCTCCGGGCTGATCACCGAGTACGTCGCGTTTTCGCACAGCAGTACCCGGTCGGCCATCCCCAGCGCGAGCGCCCCGCCACTGCCGCCCTCGCCGATGATCACGGTGACCACGGGAACCGGCAGGCCACTGGCCACCCGCAGGCACTCGGCGATCGCGCCGGCCTGGCCGTTCCGCTCGGCTTCCACGCCGGGATGCGCGCCGGGGGTGTCGACCAGCGAGACCACCGGGATCCCCAGTTTGGCGGCCATGCGCATCAGCCGGGCCGCCTTCCGGTACCCCGCCGGGGACGGCATGCCGAACTCGGTGCGCACCAGTTCCTCGGTGGTGTGGCCTTTCTGGTGCCCGATCAGCATCATCGGCAGACCGTCCACAGTGGCCACACCGCCGACGATGGCCGGGCAGTCGGCCCGCATCCGATCGCCGCGCAACGGGACGAACCCGTCGAACCAGTTCGTGACGATGTCCATCGTGGTCGGCCGGTCCCGGTGCCGGGCCAGCCGGAGCACCTGGCTCACCGGTCGCCGGTCCAGCTCGGCCGGGTCGCGGAGCACGGGGTCGGTCACCCCGGCGCCCCAGCCGTCGCCCGGCGAGTGCGTCACCGCCAGCAGCTGGGCCAGCGTTCCCGGCAGCGCGGCCCTGCCGCAGACGTCGTCGACGAGTCCGTGCCGCAGCAGGAACTCCGCCGACTGGAACCCGTCCGGCAGACGCTGCCGCAGGGTCTGTTCGATCACGCGGGGACCGGCGAAACCCATTCGCGCCCCTGGTTCGGCGATGATCACGTCGGACAGGGTGGCGAACGACGCCGCCACCCCGCCGAACGTCGGATCCGTGACCAGCGTGACGGTCAGCAGCCCGGCTTCGTCCAGCGCGGCCATCGCCGCGGCGGTCTTGGCCATCTGCATCAGGGACAGCACACCCTCCTGCATCCGCGCCCCGCCGGACGCGGTGACCAGGAGCAACGGGAGCCGGTGCGCCAGCGCGGTTTCCGCCGCCGTCGTGATCGCCGCGCCCGCGGCGGCGCCGAGGCTGCCGCCCAGGAACCGGAAGTCCATCACGGCGACCACCACGTCCCTGCCGTGTACCGCGCCCCTGCCCACCACCACCGCGTCGGGCAGTCCGGTCGCCCGGCCGGCTTCCGCCAGCCGCTCCGCGTACGGCACCAGATCGGCGAACGCGAGCGGGTCGGTCACCGCCGGTTCCGGCTCGACGAGTTTCCCGGAACCGGGGTCCAGCAGCAGTTCGAGCCGCTCGAGCGCCGTCAGCCGGAAGTGCCGGCCGCACTCGTAGCACACCTTGCCGAGCCGCTCGAACCGCTTGCGGTACAACACGATCCGGCAGCCGTCGCAGATCAGCCAGTTCCGCTCCCCGGTCCGGTCAGTCGCGCGGCCGTTCGACGTCGGCGTCATTCCGGTCGCTCCCCTCCTTGGGACTCTTCGGATAGGTCGGGATCGGCCAGGTCATCGGCCCGCCGCCGACGTGCTGGCCGAAACCGAGCCCCGTCGCCGCCAGGACATCGCGGACCCACCGCAGTCCCGTGCGCAGCCGCTCGCCGCGGGCGTTCCCGCCCGCCCGCTCCGCCGGGGTCTCGTCGCTCATCGGGGCACCTGGTAGGACGCGAGCACCTGGTAGACCCCGAAGGGCCTGCCGCTTTCCACATCGCGGTACGGGCGCAGCGGGGCGGTCTGGTCCCGGTGCGCCTCGCCCCGCTCCCACTCCTGGAACGCGGCGAAATCGCGCCACGAGCTGACCACCACGAACTCGCCGGTGTCGGTGACCGACCGGAGCAGCTCGTTCCCGGTGAGGCCGGGCACCCCGGCCAGGCGCGCGCTCGCGGCGTGGTAAGCGCTTTCGATTCCCTCGGCGTCCTCGGCCCGGTGATACAGCAGCACCCGTACTTCCTCGCTCACCGGCGCTTCTCCCATTCCTCGTGCGTGGCACCGGTGGTCTCGGCGGTCAGATGCGCGACGATCCGCATCGTCGTCATCGAGCCGCCGGACCGGTAGGGGTGCAGCTTCTGCCGATGGGTCAGATGCCGCTCGCTGGTCTCGAACTCGCGGAACCGCGGCTCGTCCACCCAGTCGCTGACGATGTAGTAGACGCCTTCCTCCGCGCTATGGGCCAGCCACTGGCCGCGGTTCGCCGGATGCGTGGTGACCGCGTCGCCGATCTCCGACCACACCCGCTCGAACTCCGCCTCCACGCCGGGCTTGATCTCCATGCGCAGCATCACCCGGAACGTCGCATCCGACATCAGGAGATCCCCCCGTCCACCGGGATGACGCCGCCGGTGACGTACCGGGAGTGCTCGCTGGCCAGCCACAGCACGGCGCCGGACACCTCGTCCGGCGTCCCGAACCGGCCCAGCGCGATCTTGCTGTTGTACTGCTCCAGCATCGTCGCCCGCCGCTCCTCGGGCATCGCGTCCAGCGCCTCGGTGTGGATCATGCCCAGCGACAGCACGTTGAACCGGATGCCCTTGCGGCCGTACTCCCTGGCCAGCGACCGGGTCAGCCCGTGCAGCGCCGACTTCGTCGCGGTGTAGTGGGCGCGCAGCGGAATGCCCACCTCGACCGACTTCGAGCTGATGCTGACCACCGAACCGCCCTCGCCGAGCAGCGGCAGCGCGTGCTGGATGACCAGGTGGACCGCGGTGAGGTTGGTGGCCAGCACCCGCTGCCACTCCTCCAGCGACAGTTCGCCGTAGGGGACGTGGCTGATCACCGCGGCGTTGTTGACCACGAGGTCCAGCCCGCCGAACCGGGACTCGCATTCGGCGAGCAGCGTCCGGATCTGGTCCGGCTCGGCCAGATCCGCGCGCAGCACGTGATGCCGTCCGCCGGTCTCCTTCAGCGCGCGCTCCAGGGACTGGACCGCCTCGCCGTCCTGCCGGTAGCAGGTGAGCACGTCGGCGCCGCTGCGCGCCAGCGCCAGCGCGATGCCGCGCCCGACACCGCGGGTGCCGCCGGTCACCAGCGCCTTCTTTCCGGTCAGGTCGATTGCCATGTGATCCTCCGTGTTCTCCGGCTTCCGGACGCGGTCACCGCGCCAGTACGAGCGGCAGCGCGGCGCAGTTGAGCAGAAAGGCCGATGTGGACAGTGCGGTGCGGACCCGGTTCCACGCCCCCCAGCGCGGGCGCGGGTCCAGTTCGGCGAAGTTCGCGGGCAGCCGGTCCGGGTCCAGCGAGCGGACCCACTTGTTCACCGGCACGTTCTTCGCCAGGGAAATCGCGATGGTGACCGCGCACAGCGCCGCCGCACCGAGGTAGGCCAGGCGAGCGGCCGCGGTGCCGGTGAGCACGCCGAGCACCACGTCGCCCGCGGTCGCGACGAGCAGGCACCCTGGCATGAACGGGTCGTAGCGGGTGGCGAAGAACGCGTGCGCGTGCACGTAGCGGTCCGGCGGCAGGTCCGCCAGCAGCGGCCAGCCACCGAGCCAGGTACCCACCAGCACGCCGGCCGCCAGCCCGTTGGCGAGCAGCACGAGGGGGACGACGATCGTGAACACGGCACACCTCCCGTCACCGGCGGTACTCAGGCGCGACCGCGGGCCGCGGCCTCCACCTTGGCTTTGATCAGGCGCATCTGGACCGGGGTGTTGCGGTCGAGCCGCTCCTGCATCGCCGCGTCGCCGACCGGTGCTTCCGGCTTCATCTCGAAGTCCTGCACCCAGCGCATCCGCACGCCCTCGTCGGTCTGCAGGTACTCCCAGAAGATCCACATGTACTTGAACGGGCCGGTTTCCACCCGCTGCGAACGAACGGTGTGGGTGGCCTGGTCCGGGGTCCGCGCCGAAACCCAGCTCCACACCTTGCCGTTCTCGTCGGGGTGCAGCGCGAGCCGGAAGCGGATCGTCCCGTCCTTTTCGGACAGTACGGTCGCCTCGGAGTACTCGCTGAACAGCCGGGGCCACGACGGGATGTCGTTGGTCATGTCCCACACCAGCCGCATCGGCGCGTCGATCACGATCTCGTTGTCGGTGTGCCCCGCCATGTCAGATCCTCGCCTTCGCCAGAACGTCGTTGATGTACTCGACGGCCTCGGCAGGCGTCGGCATCTCGGCCACGGCGTCGCCCGACAGCTCGACGCCGTAGCGGGTCTCCACCTGCCGGCACACCTCCAGCAGTGCCAGCGAGTCGTACCCCAGCTCGTCGAACGACACCCCGCCGATGTCGCCGTCCAGATCCGCTTCCTCGGTGTCCCCCGCGCTGCTGCGCAGGATCTCCTTCAGATCGTCCACAGTGAACTGATTCATCACAGGTTCCCTTCGCCGGTCGTCGTGGTCGGGTCGGCCGGCTCAAGCCGGCTCGGGGCGGGCGAGAACGAGCGCACCGCAGAAACCGCCGTAGCCGCGGGCGAGCACCAGCGCGTGCCGCACCCGTGCCTCCCTCGGTTCCTGGAGCACCAGGTCGATCTCGTAGTCCGCGCGCGGGCGCGTGGTCCCCGCCGTGTGCGGGATGACGCCGTCGCGAATGGCCAGCAACGCGGTCGCCACGTCCAGCGCCGCGCCACCGCCGTAGAGCCGTCCGGTGAGCGCTTTCGGCGCGGTGACCGGAACCGCCCGTGGGCCGAAGACCTCGGCGATCGCCCGCGCCTCGGCCAGGTCGTCCTCCGGAACCCCTGCCGCGTCGGCGAACACGACGTCCACATCGGACGGCAGGATCCCGGCGTCGGCCAGTGCGCGCTCGATGGTGGCGCGCAACGCCGGTGGCCGCGCCGAACCCGGCGGTGGGTCGAACCCGGCGGCGTGGCCCGCGATCGTCCCGTAGCCCGGCCCGGCACCCCGGTCGGCCGCCCCTGCGGCGCTCTCCACGATCAGGATCGCGCCGCCCTCGCCCGGCAGGTAACCGGACGCGTCGGCGTCGAACGGGAGATAGGCGCGGTGCGGATTGGCCACTGTGGACAGTCTGCCGTTGGCCATCTGCGCGACGAGACCGTACGGGCACAGCGACCCGTCGGTACCGCCGCTGACCACCAGCCGCGAGCCGGAGCGCAGCAGCCTGCGGGCCTGGCCGAGCGCTTCCAGCCCGCCCGCCTGCTCGGCGCACACCACCCCGCACGATCCGCGCATCCCGTGCCGGATGGAGATCTGCCCGGTGCTGGCGGCGTAGAACCACGCGATCGACTGGTAGGCACCGACCCAGGCGGGTCCCTTCAGGTACAGCCGTTCCATCTCGTGCTGGCCGAACTCGGTGCCCCCGGAGGAACTCGCGGTGACCACGGCCATCTCGTACTCGTCGAGTTCGCCGGTGCGTACCCCGGCGTCCTCCAGTGCCGCGCCGGTCGCGGCCAGGCCGAGATGGGTCCAGTGGTCGGTCTGTTTCTGCAGTCGCTCCGGCAGGTGGTCACCCGCGGAGAAGCCCGGAACCTGGCCGGCCAGCCGCACCGGGTAGGACGCGGGATCGAACCGCGTGATCGTGCCGATACCGGATTTCCCGTCCAGCACGGCCTGCCAGTGCGCCTCCAAGCCGATTCCGGTGGGCGCCAGCACCCCCATCCCGGTCACCACCGGGCGGGAACTCGTATCGGACCGGCCCATCGCCGCACCTTCCCCAGCTATCGTTCGGACTTTCCCGGGACACGCTTCAATCCTGTCCCTGCTCACTGGAACACTTCTGAACGCGCGCTTGATCGCTCAGCCGGACACCACCGCGATGGCGTTCACGACGGCGGCGAGCAAAGCCAGCACGGTGCGCAGGAAATGCCATCGGCGCCACAACGGCCGCGGATCCCACCAGTCGTCCGGAATGTGTTCCGGGTCAAGGGATTTCACCACCCGGTTGATCGGCACATTGCAGAAATGCGAAACGACGGAAACGGCGAGCAGCAACGCCGCGGCCACCGCGAACAGCGCCGCCGCGCCGGAATCCGCGAGCACGGCCAGCGCGATGTCGACGGCGGTCGAGCACAGCACGATGACCGGCATCGCCGGATCCCAGCGCTTGCCGAGCAATTGGTGCGCGTAGACGTACCGCTCCACCGGCATGGCGAACAGCGCGGGCAGCACGCTGAGCGCCACCGCGAACAGCACCCCGGCCACCACGCCACTGCCCACCAGCGCCAGCACGGCCAGCACGTCCCTGGTCATCGGCGCGTGTCTCCCAGTTCGACCACCGCCGCGGCGTCCTCGTCGCCCAGTCCCGCGGCCAGCATCTCCGCGTACCGTTCGGCGGCACAGTGGACAACGGGCAGTTCGACGCCGTGCCCGGCCGACTCGCGGCGCGCCAGCCCGAGGTCCTTGTGCATCAACGCCGCCCGGAACGCGGCGGGCCGGTACTCCTTCCGCCGCATGAACTCGCCACGGAAGGAGAGCACCGCCGAGCGCCAGCCGCTGCCCTCGAACGCGTCCAGCAGCAGGCCGCGGTCGATGCCCATCGCCTCGGCGAACACGACCGCCTCGGCCAGTCCGAGCGTCTGCACCCCCAGCATCAGGTTGAACGCCAGTTTCAGCACGCTCGCGCTGCCGGCGGGCCCGAGGTAGCGGACCTCCTGGCCGAGGGCGTCGAGCACCCACCGCACAGCGTCCACATCGGACTCTTCACCGGCGGCGAACACGCGCAACCGACCCGCGGCGGCCATCTGCGGATTACCGAGCACGCAGGCCTCGACCCGCCGGATCCCGGCACCGGCCAGCCGTTCCGCCGCTTCCTTGGCGAAGCTGGGGGTGACCGTCGAGGTGTCGACGACGGTCGTGCCTTTACGCAGCCTGCCGTCCAGCTCGCCGAACAGCAGCTCGGTCACGGCGGCCTCGTCGGCGAGGCTGAGCACGACCACGTCCGCGCCGTCCACCGCTTCGGCCGCCGAGCCCGCGATCGTCGCGCCCGCGGCCGCCACCGGCGCGGCCTTGTCCGCGCTGCGGTTGAAGGCGGTGATCCGCGTACCGGCCGCGAGCAGGGCGCGAGCCATGCCCGAGCCCATCTGTCCCAGCCCCAGCACCGCGATACGTCCGTCCATTTCGGACTCATCCCTTCGCTTCGTGGGTCTCGACGGACAGCTGGGAAATGCAGCGCATGGTGGCGTCCCGGAAGTACCGGCCGAACCCCGCCGCGTCGGCCGTGTCACGCTTGTCCCGCAGGTAAGGGGCGAGCTGGTCCTCGATCAGGTGGACGCCGCGCTGGGCTGCCATGTGCCGGGCGATGGCGGCGAACTCGCCTTCGTAGTGGATGACCCGGACCATGACGTCGTCCTTGATGAACACCGCGGTGCCCAGCAGCCGTCCGGCGGGTGCACCGTCCTCGCCCCGGAACTCCGGGGTGTCCACCCGCTGGAACCCGGCGAAGATCTCGGCTATCTCGTCCTCGTGTCCCGGCTCGACCCGGTAGGTGATTGCGGCATAAGGCATTTTCGGCTCCCTTTTCGTTGCTCGACGAACACGGATCACGACGGCCGGGTGACGCTGTCCGCCGGGGCGTCCGGCGTCAGCGCGCGGCTCAGCGCCCGGCGCCGCACCGCGAACACCACCCCGGCGACGGCGGCGGCACCGCCGAGCAGGAGGTAGTAGACGGGCTCCGGCACGACCGCGGTGAGCCGCACCAGCCCGCTGCCCACCCCGCCGCCGAGCGCGGCGAACAGCCACAGCAGACCCAGCACCCGGCCCATGAACGGCCGCGGCAGCACGTCGGCCGCTGTCGAAACGGTGACCGCGACGACCACGAGTTCGCCCGCGGCGTGCATCAGGTACACCAGTGCCAGCCACAACGGCGAGATCTTCCCGCCGTGCTCGGTCAGCAACGCGGCCACCGCCATCACCAGGAAGCCGCCGCCGACCAGCGACAGGCCGATGGCGAGTTTCACCGCCACCGGGTACCGATGGCCGAAGCCGGGCAGCACCGTGCCCACGATCGGCGCCAGTACCAGCAGGAAGACCGGCGTGGCCCCCTGCAGCCAGCTGGCGGGCATGACGAAGCCGAACACGCGGAGATCGACGTGGTCGCGGGCGAACAGGTTCAGCAGCGAGGCCGCGTGCGCGATGATCATCCAGAACAGCGCGGAACCGAGGCACACCGCGACGAAGCCGAGCAGGCGCCGTCGGTCACCCGGCCCCAGGCCCCGGTCACGGTGCAGCAGGACGACCGCCAGCACCGGCACGCCCAGCGCCAGCACGTTGGTCAGCACGATTCCGGCCATCGGCCGCAGCAGCCCGGTCGACCACAGCACCAGCAGCACCACGCCCAGCGCGGCCACGACCGACCCGGTGACGGTCAGCGCGGACCGGCGCTCGGCGGCCACCAGCGGCCGTCCCGGCCGGGCACCCACGCCGCCGAACTGCCGCGTGGCCACGGCCAGCAGCAGCGCCGTGGCCAGTACCGCGACCGAGGCGACCGAGAACCCGAGGTGCCAGCTCACCCGCTCGCCGAGATACCCGGTGACCAGCGGTGCGAGCAACGCGGACCCCTGAACTCCCAGGTACATCAGGGAAATCCCGGACTCGCGGCCACGGGGACCGCCGAACATCATGTTGATCATCGCCTGGTGGTTGGGCTTGAACAGGCCGCCACCGAGGGCCAGCAGGACCAGCCCGATCGCGGTCGCCCAGCCGGACGGCAGCGCCAGGCACAGGTACCCGGCCCCGGCGATCAGGCCGCCGGCGATGAGGGCCGGGCGCTGGCCGAGCACCCGGTCGCCGACCCAGCCACCGGGCAGGGACAGCAGGAACATCGTGCTGATCCACGCGCCGAACAACGCGGCCGCGTCCCCGGTCGCCAGCCCGAGCCCGCCGCGGGCCGCCGGCGCGGCGGCATACAGCACCAGGATCGCCTGCATGCCGTAGTAGCCGAAGCGTTCCAGCAGGTCGGTCAGGAACAGCGTGGTGTACCAGGCCGGCATCCGGCGCAGCGACACCCTGGTGTCGGCGGGTGCCGTCACGACCGCACGCCCCCGCCGGCCGGCACGCAGATCCGCGACAGCACGTCGGTGAGCACGGCGTCCTGGTCGGTCACCTTGCCGGCGGCGCGCCAGGCCACGAACGCGTCGGGCCGCACCAGCACCGCGCCCTGCTCACTCACGCCGTACGCCTGTGCCCAGTCACCGTCGACGGGCACGAGGTCGCCGCCGGTACCGACGGAATAGGCGCGCAGCGGTACCGAGAGCTGTTTGGCCACCCGCTCGGCGGCCTCGCGCCAACCGCTGTCCCGCGATCCGGTCAGCAGGACGAACTCGTCCCAGAACAGGTCTATTGTGGACACTCGGGTGCCGTCCCGGTCCAGCCAGAGATGCGGGGCACGGGTACCCGGGTCGCCGGATAGGTCCAGTTCCGGGGCGAGTACGGGGGCCGCCGAGCGCCCGCCCACGATCGCGCCGGACGCGTACCGGTACCCGAGTGTGACGATGATGTCGTCCACCATGGACGCCTTGGTCTCCTCGTCGGCGAACCCGTGCCGGATCCGGTTGCGCACCATGGCCTGCTTGGCCATGGCGGAGCCGACCGCGCGGCGCTCGGCGTCGTAGGTGTCCAGCAGCGCGTCGCCCGCCCAGCCGCGCAGGACGGCGGCGAGCTTCCAGGACAGGTTGTGCGCGTCATGGATCCCGGTGTTCGCCCCGAATCCGCCGGCGGGCGGGTGCACGTGCGCGGCGTCGCCCGCCAGGAAGACCCGGCCACTGCGGAAGGTGTCGGCCACCAGCTGCGCGCCCTGCCACGGCACCTTCGCGACGATCTCCACGTCCAGGTCGGGCTTGCCCGCCGCGGTGCGCACGATGTCGACGCACCGCTCGTCCGGGTAGTCCGCCGTGGTCTCGCCCCGCTCCGGGTAGTACAACGGGGACGCCTGCCACGGATCGACGCCGTGCAGCCGGGACAGTCCCATCAGGGTGCCGGGTGCCGCCGTCGCGTAGCAGAGGATGAACTTGCGGTCCTTGATCAGATCCCGCAGCTGCGGTGCCCGGAAGTAGACGCTCAGCGCGTTGAAGACGGTGCCGAGCCCGGTGCGCCGCACGCCCAGCGCGCGCCGCGTCGTGCTGCCCGCGCCGTCCGCGCCGACCAGATAAGCCGCCCGCACCACGGTTTCCTCGCCGGTGGCGGTGTCTCGCAGCGTCGCGGTGACCCCCTCGCCGTCCTGGTCGAGGGCGAGCAGCTCGACCCCGAACTTCACCTCGCTCCCGGCTTCGGTGACCAGGTCCGCCAGCACCCGTTCGTACCGGTCCTGGCCGCAGCCCATCACCCGTTCCGGGCTGATGGTGGGACCGTCCAGCGACGGGGCCTCCAGCACCACCGCGTCGTCGATCTCCGCGAACGTCCGGACCTGGATGATCCCGCCCTCGAAGTAGGCGTGCGAGTCACCGACCTCCAGTGCCCGGATCCGCTGGTTCACCCCCGCCGCGCGGAACAACTCCATGGTGCGTGCCTGCAGTCCCGGCGCCCTCGGCAACGTCGAGGTCCCGTCCCGCTTCTCCACCACGAGCGACCGCACGCCATGGCGGCCGAGGAACAGCGCGGTGGACAGGCCGACCGGCCCCGCGCCGACGATCAGCACGGGCACTTCTGTTCGAGTCATACCGCTTCCCTTGCCCTTTCGTGCTTCCGGCCCCTGGCTTTCACTGCACGGCACCCGGGTCAGCCGAGCGCCACTTCGGCGATCTCGTCGAGCTGACCGGTGTCGGAACCACAGGGCATCAGGACCAGCTCGTCACACCCGGCCTCGGCGAAGGTGGCGATCACCTCGCGCAGCCGGGTTTCGTCGGCGATGACACCGTCGGCCAGGAACTGCGCCCGCTCGCCCATGTAGGAGTAGTAGTCGAGCAGGTAGCGCCCGGCGGCCTGCTTGCGCTCGGCACCGAGCGCGACGTAGGTGAGCGCGCCGAGCTTCGGGGTGCCGGTGCGCCCCTCGGCCCGCCAGGCTTCCCGCACCGCGTCGGCGTGCTGCCGGAAACGCTGGACGGGCCCGCCACCGGAGATCCAGCCGATGCCGTGCTTGGCCGTCCGCGTCACCGAAGCGGCCGAATTTCCCCCGATCCACAAGGGAATCTCGGTTTCGGTCGGCCGGGGGCCGATACCGGGCACCGCGCCCTCCCCCGCCCACACCTGCTTCATTTCCACCAGCAACTCGTCCAGCAGCCGGCCACGACGGTGGAACGGCACGCCGGTCGCGGTGAAGTCGTCCGCCCGGCCACCCGCGGCGACGCCCACCACCAGCCGTCCGCCGGACAGCCGATCGACACTGGCCAGTTGCTTGGCCAGCAGTGCCGCGCTCGGCCAGTACGGCGCGAGCAGGATGGTGGGGGCCAACGTGATCCGCTCGGTCACCGCGGCCGCGGCGGCCAGCGAAACGATCGCGTCGTAGCTGTCGTAGACCAGCCGGTCGAGTACCGCGAGCGTGCTGAAGCCGAGCTCGTCGGCGCGTCGCGCGAAACTGATCAGCTCGCGGCCACCGGTGCCGGGCACGGTGGTCGCCAAACCGACTCCAATGTCCATTGTGGACCCTCCTGTGGGACAGCCGTCACCGCGCCGGGGACAGCACCGACTCGTCGAAATCGATCGTTTTCAGCGACCACTTCGCCACTCGCAGCGACAAGGCGGCCGCTTCGGTGGCGTAGGTGACCATTTCCTCCTGGTAGCGCGCGGCGGCCTCGCCGAGCGAACGTTCGCCGCGGTCGACGGCCACCAGCGCCCTGGCCAGCGCACTCGCGTCACGCACCGCGGTGTTCGCGCCGACCCCGCCCGAGGGCGGCATGGCGTGCACCGCGTCCCCGAGCGGGATGACCTGGCCGGACGGCCACGGCCGCACCGGGACCGCCACCCGCACCACCACCGGGAAGGACTCCGGGACGTCGGCGTGCCGCAGGATCTCGCGCAGCGCGGGATGCCAGTCCGCGGTGCGCTGCCGCACCAGCTCCCACAGCCGCGCACCGTCCAGCGAAAGGAACTCCTCGTCCGGCATGCCGAGCACCGTGCGGTGCATGGAGAAGACCGACATGAAGTAGTCACCGGGGGACTCGGCCCGCCAGCCGGGCCAGAACCGGGCAGCCGCCTCGCCTGGTTCGGTGCGGAACACCATGGGCATCAGGCCCAGCTTGTGCCCGTCCGAGCCGATCACCCAGGTGAAACGGTCCTGCAGTACCTCCGGGATCCCCTCGCGCAGCGCCGCCGCCATCGGGATCCGCCCGAAGATCGTGCGTACTCCGAGATCCCTTGGCGTGTCGGTGATCCCGCATTGGCGGCGTACCGGGGAGTTCGCGCCGTCGGCGGCGATGAGCACATCGCCAGACGCCGTGCCGCCATCGGCGAAGTGCGCCTCGATGCCCTGGCCCGGCCGCTGGGTGAAGTGCGTGAACCGCTTGCCGAACCGGACAACGTCGTCGAGCCCGGCGAGCAGGACGTGCCGCAGCGTCACCCGGTCCACGGCGTCCACTTTGTCCGGTGAACCGGCCCTCGGGTCGTCGACCTCCGGTGACCATTGTGGACTCAGCCGCTCGTCGTAGCAGGCCATCCCGTAGCCGTATCGGCTGTTCGCGGTGGCCACGAGAAGATCCTGGGCGCGAGCGGGCAGGCAGTCGCGCAGGGCGCGCTCGCCCTCGGGGCTGATGTGCAGCCGGTATCCCTGGTTCCGACCGCGCACCGAGGTGTCGCGCTCGTACACCTCGACGTGCACCCCGGCCTTGCGCAGCCCCTGGGCCAGGCACAGCCCGCCCACGCCGCCGCCGATCACCACGACCCGCAGCCCCCGCCTCCGCTCGCCTGGCATGTCAGACCCCGCCGTCGACGTTCAGCGTCGCGCCGCTGATGTAGCGCGAGGTGTCCCCTGCCAGGAACAGCACGGCACCGGCCACGTCCTCGGGCTGGCAGATCCGGCCCAGCGCGGTCATTCCCACGATGCGCGTCACCGCCTGCGGTGGCAGGCCTGCCCCCGGCTCGGTCTCGGTGAGCCCCGGCGCGACCGTGTTGACCCGGATACCGCGTGGCCCCAGTTCCTTGCACAGCCCTCGGGTGAAGCCGATCAGTGCCGCCTTCGACGCCGTGTAGTGCACCCCGTTCACGCGTCCGCGCAGTGCCACCGACGAACCGACGTTGACCACCGAAGCGCCGTCCGCCAGCACGCCCAGCATCGCCTGGGTCACCAGGTAGGCCGCGGTGACGTTGTGGTCCAGCAGCCGGTGCCATTCCGGCTCGGTGATGTCGCCGAACGCGACCCCGCCGTCCACACCGACGTTGTTGACCAGGACGTCGAGCCCGCCCAGCTCGTCGCCGACGAGGCCGGCCAGCCGCCGGGTGTCCGCGCCATCGGTCACGTCCGCCCGCAGCACGCGGTTGCGATCGCCGCACTCCTTCAGTTCGCGGGCAACGCTTTCCACGTGCGGGCCGTCGGTGTGGTGACACGTGACGACGTGGGCACCCGCCCTGGCGAAGGCGAGCGCGGTGGCGCGGCCGATCCCCCGGGTGCCCCCGGTCACCAGTACGCGTTTGCCTCGTAGCCCAAGATCCACCGGATCGCCCCTTTCACAGCAGCGGTCAGCCTGTGCCGCACCAACGGGATCCGATGGTGGCCCGTCCGGCTGGTCCGGCACTCGAACCACAGTGATGGCCACTGTCCTTTGCGGACGGACGCCGGGACTGCGGGCGGCTTTGAGCACCGCTCCACCCGCCGGTGCCAGCATCGAGTCCGACCAAGCACGGCCGCCACGATGTGCGCTGCCGGGAAAGGGAGTCTCGAATGACCACGACCGCTGGCGACACGGCCACCCCGGCCGGGCTCATCCGGCTCTGCAACGCCTTCTGCGACGCCAAGGCGTTGCTCACCGCTGTGGAGTTCGACCTGTTCACCGCGTTGCACGAGAATCCGGAAACCGAGGAGCAGATCCGGCTGCGGCTGGGGCTGCACGGTCGCGGGCTGCGGGACTTCCTGCACCTGCTGGTCGCGCTCGGCCTGCTGGAGAAGGAGGGCGACCGCTACCGCAACGCCCCCGGCGCCGACCGGTACCTCGTCACCGGCCAGCCGACCTACATCGGCGGCTTCATGCGGCGGGCCAACAACAACCTCTATCCGGCCTGGGGCAAGCTGTCCCAGGCGCTGCGGGACGGGAAACTGCAGGGCAACAGCGACTTCGAGCAGGTCGTGCGGAACCCGGCCGTGCTCGGCCAGTTCGTGCGCATGATGGACGCGCTGACCCAGGTGCTCGGGCCCCAGCTGATCGACGCGTTCGACTTCTCGGGCCACGCGACGGTGCTCGACGTCGGCGGGTGCCGGGGCAACATCGCGGCCCAGATCGTCAAGGCCCATCCCGGGATGACCGGCCACGTGATCGACCTGCCGCAGATGGAGCCGTTCTTCACCGAGCACATCGAAGGCTTCGGCCTCACCGGCTCGGTGCGTTTCCACGGCGGCGACTTCTTCACCGACCCGCTGCCGAAGGCGGACGTGGTGGTCATCGGCCACGTACTGCACGACTTCGACGTCGAGCGCCGCCGCTTCCTGGTGCGCAAGGCGAGCGAGGCGGTCAAGCCCGGCGGTGCGCTGCTGGTCTACGACCGGATGCTCGACGAGGATCCGGCCCACGTGGAGAACCTGGTGATCAGCCTGGACATGCTGCTGGTGACCGAGGGCGGCTCGGAGTACCCGGCGAGCGAAATCCGGGACCACGTCAAGGATGCCGGGTTCGCCTCGGTGGAGGAGAAGCAGCTCGGCGACTTCGACACCCTGGTGATCTGCCGCCGGGCGTGACCTCGGAACCGGAACGCGCCGGGCGGGTGTTCACGAGTGAAC
>NZ_JBHYIK010000054.1:56863-65180 GCF_042739735.1 Amycolatopsis sp. NPDC059027
CGCCCGGACACCGCGTCGAACACCCAGGTCGCGGCGGCCTGCCGGGCGGGGTCGGTGTCGTTGGTGCGCGGGCCCACGTTTTACGCCCCCCACCGCCCCCCCGCCCACCCCCCCCCCCGGCGGTTTTTTCTCCTACGCTCAGACGTCTACGACCCTGGCCGCACCCGTGACCTGGTCGACCAGGAGGGCGTGGTTCAGGGACCCGGTGGTGTGCGGTTCGAGGCCGCCCCCGGACCGGACGGCCCCGGCGAAGAGCCGGACCACGTTCACGAACTGGTGATCGGCCGGGAGCGTCCGCTCCTCGCGGTGGTCCTGCCGCTGGATCCAGATCGTCGGCTGGTACGTCTCCGGCGGGGTGAAGGCCCGGTCGACGCCCAGCCTCCCGCTGCTGCCGGAGAGTTCGTAGGTGGTCCGATACGCGTGTTCCGCACCGAAGGTCAGCTGCGCCGGCACCCCGTCCGGCGTCTGCAGCAGGATGCCGCCAGAGATCACCACACCGTGCCGCCGGGAGCGGCGGAGCACGGCCCCGGCAACGGTCAGGCCGGGACCGAGGAAGCGGGCCGCCGCCCGGAGCACGTACCCGCCGACGTCCAGCAGCATGCCGCCGCCCGTGCCGGGCTGGTACCGGATGTCGGTCTCGGGTTTCGGCGGGATGGTGAAGACACTGGAGAAACCGCGGAGTTCGCCGATGACACCGTCCGCGAGCAGCTCGGCGACGGCGGCGTGCTGGCTGTGGTGCAGGAACATGAAGTTCTCGAACAACAGGAGCCCGCGTTCGCGGGCGAGGCCGAAGAGCCGGACCGCGGTGTCGTGATCGGCGCACAACGGTTTCTCGGCCAGTACGTGCTTTCCCGCCAGCAACGCCCGCTCGATCCACTCCGCGTGCATCATCAGCGGAAGGGGCAGATACACCGCCTCGACGTCCTCCCGTTCGAGGAGATGCTCGTAGCCCGTCACCGCGTCGCAGCCGAAGCGACCGGCGAACTGGCTCGCCTTCTCCCCCGTCCTGCTCGCCACCGCGACGAGACGGGCGTCCGGCTCGGCCAGCAACGCCGGGATCATGCGCCGGGCCGCGATGTCGGCGCAGCCGAGGACGCCGAACCGCACCGGCCCGGCGGTCATTCCGCTCCCCAGCCCTGCAGCGTCTGGACGCACGCGAGGCAGCTGCGGAGTTCGACGTCGAGATAGTTGCTGTGCAGCAGTAGCTCGCCCAGCTGGTCCAGCGTCATCCACCGGTACTCCTCCGGGACATCGACGGGGAAACTCTCCTCCACCTCGATGATCAGGTAACGGTTCTGGGCGTGGTAGAACCGGCCGCCCTCCTCCGACTGCAGCACGTCGAACCGGATCCGCGACGGTGGCGCGGAAAGCACGTACTCCAGGAAACGCGGGAGGTGCTTCGTGGGTACGTCACGGTAGTTCGCCGGCTGGCACTGTACCGTCGGCGCGAGCTCGGCCACGTTGAGCATCCCGGCGTCCGTGCGCGCCTCGACCAGTGCGTGCAGGACGCCGTCGATCTGCTTGACCAGCAGCGCCAGCAGGCCCGGCCCGAGCGGGGCGAGCAGCGGCTGGGTCCAGGACGGCACCTCGCGGCTGGTCGCCCGCACGTCGACGGCGACGACGGTGAAGTACTTGCCGTCGCGGTGAACCAGCTGGTCGTCGTCGCGCTGCCAACCGCCTTCGGCGACCTCGTCGAGCGGGACCCGCTGCTGGACCAGCTCCCGCTGGGCACGGACCTCGGTGAGCCAGCTGAGGATGTCCTCGCGGCTGTGCAGGGCCGACGCCCCCTTGGCCGCCGATTCGTGCAGCGAACCGGCGAACGACGAATTGGTCACCAGCCGCTCGGCCCGGTCGAGGTGCGGCGGGAGGCACGACAGGACGGTGCGCGCGTCCATGTTGATCAGGTTCTCGACCCGCAGCAGCTGCCTGATCTGGGCGAGGGTGAGCCAGCAGAAGTCCTCGTCGAGCGGGATGTCGTCGTCCGTCGCGACGATCATGTTCCGGTTGCGCTTGTGCAGGAACCACGCGCCCTGCTCGGACTGCAGGACGTCGGCGAGGACCCGGCCGCGGCGCGGTCGCCGGAAGTACCGCAGGTACTTGATCGCGTTGCCGCCGTGCACCCCGGTGTAGTTGCTGCGCGTGGCCTGCACCGTCGGCGACAGCTGCAGGCCGTTGACGTTGCCGGGCTCCATCTTCGCCTGCATCAGGAAATGCGTGACGCCGTGGAACTCCTTGGCGAGGATGCCGAGCAGGCCGACCTCCGGCTGCACGATGATCGGCTGCGTCCAGCTGGTGATCCAGGTCCGGTCGGTCCGCACGCGCAGGCCCTCGACGGAGAAGAAGCGGCCGCTGTCGTGCACGAGGTTTCCCGTGCCTGCCGCGAACGACCAGCCCGAGAGATCGGCGAACGGCACCCGGCTCACCTCGAACCGGTGCGCCGCGGCGCGTTCGGCGAACCAGTCGTAGAACCGGCTCAGCGGCATCAGATCGCTGTCGAGGGCCAGCGCCGATTCCGCGAGCATCTGGCGGCTGCTGACGTCATCCACGACGACTGTCCTCCGTGGACTGTGCGGCCTGTCCGGCCCCGTACGACGACGCGGACAGTTCCCGGGCGGCGAGGTCCCGGTAGATCCGTCGGCACGCCTCGTACGTGGGGAGCAGCCCGGCTTCGGCGGCTTCGTGCAGGGTCGGCGCGACCTTGTCCTTGTCCGACATGACCGGTTCCCCGGACAGGTTCCACGGAATGCCGATCGCCGGGTCGAAGGCCTGGATGTCGACCATGGTGCCGGGCACGTACTCGGTGGAACAGACGTAGTTGACACACGTGTCGTCGGTCAGCGTCAGGAAGGCGTGTCCCAGTCCTTCGGCGAAGTACACCGCGAGCCCGGATGCCGCCTCCTGCAGGGTGATCTCGTACCTGCCGAAGGTCGGCGAGCCGACGCGCAGGTCGACGAGGACGTCCAGCACGGCACCGCGGACGCAGGTGACCAGCTTCGCCTGGCCGGGCGGCGTCACGGTGCCGTGGATGCCGCGGATCGTGTTCTTCTTCGAGACCGAGTAGTTGATCTGGCCGATCGTGAGCGGATACCCGGTCACTTCCGTGAACTCGCTCTGCCGCCAGTGCTCGAGGAAGACGCCGCGGCGATCCGGGACTGGATCCGGGGTGATGCGGTAGGCGTCGGGAATGCTCATCTCGGTGATCTGCACGATGCTCCGCTCTCGATCGGTCCGGCTGCGGCGGGGCTGCTCGGCCCCGGTCATCGCCGGGGGTGCGTGGTCAACTCGCCGGCAGCGCTTCGATCACGCGGTAGAACGCCGAGCCGGACTCGATGTAGGTCACTTCGCCGAGCGCGAGATCGGCACTGGCGAACAGCCGTTCGTACTCGGCGAGCGTGCGCTCCTTGCCCGTGGTGGTCACCATCGCGCCGATGTCGGAGATCGCCGACACCAGGCCCGCCGCGGAGCCCTGTTCCTGCGGTGATTCCGGCATCGGCAGCGCGACCACCATGACCTTGCCCTGCGGGCTCATCGCCTCGCGGCAGTTGCGCAGGAGCACCTCGCACGATTCGTCGTCGAAGTCGAGCAGGACGTTCTTCAGCATGTACACGTCCCCGCCGGAAGGGACCGCTTTGAAGATGTCCGAGGGTTCGCCGGTACCCCGGTCGGCGACTCCGGCCTTCTCGAACACCGCCGCCGTGCCCCGCAGCGCGACCGCGGTGTCGGCGACGGTTCCGCGCAGGTCCTCGTTCGCCGCGAGGATCGCCGCCAGGTGCAGGCCGCTGCCTCCGCCGACGTCGACGACGCTCTTCGCGTCACCGAAGTCGTACCGCGGCACGAACACCGGGAGCTGGCTCTCACTGGACGCGGCCATCGCGTCGTGGAAGATCTCGGCCAGCCGCGTGTCGGTTTTGATGTACTCGTAGAAACCGACCCCGTGCGCGCAGTCGAAAGCGGGCTTTCCGGTGCGGATGGCGTCTTCCAGCGCACCCCACGCCTGCCAAACCGGCTTCGCCGCGTGGAGGTCCGTCATCCGCCTCGCGTTCTCGGCGGCGTTGTTGCGGTACACCCGCCCCAACTCGGTGAGGTCGTACCGGCCGTCGTCCAGGACCCGCAACATTCCGACCCCGGCGGCGGCACGCAGCAGACGGGCCAGGAACCCGGCGTCGACCCCGAGGCTCGCGGCGATCTCGTCCGCCGTTTTCGGCGCACCGTCGAGCACGTCGGGAACTCCCAGCCGGGCCACCGTCGTGGAAATCTGGAAAACGGCAAAACCAAAGGTGGAGAAGAAGAACTCCGACGCCGACGGCTTCTCTTCCCGAGTTTCCGTGTCAGCCACTTTTGAGCCTTTCCGCGCAGCAGGAATCGAGCAGGAATGATTTTCGCAACGTTCGGTCGAACAGGTCTCGAACGCGTTCGGGCGGCCGGCGTTACCTCGGGACCGCGAACTGGGTGACGCAGCGCAACTGGCTGGCGCGGAAGGTGTCGAGGAAACCCTCGACGGTGCCCGTGTTCCGCGGCTTGTTCAGATAGGGAGCGAGCTTGCGCTCCACCTCCGCCACGCCGGGTTGCGTGGCCATGAACCGGATCACCGCGTCGAGATCGCCCTCGTACTCGATGAACCGCACCAGGGTGCTGTCCCGGATGAACACCGCGGTGGCCAGGATCCGGCCCTCCCGCGCCCCGCCCGCACCGGTGACGAGATTGGTTTTCGGCCGCTGGAAGTTCTGGAAGACCTCGGCGACCTCGGCCTCACAGCCGCCCTTGATGTCGTACGTTATCGCCGCGTAGGGCATGTCGGCTCCCGAAAACAGTGCTGGTTCGGACGCCCGGGACCGGCGAACCACCGCCCGGGCCGGGAATCACAGGGCTTTCTTGGCGATGACCGCGGTTTCCAGCCCGTCGTAGAGCGGAAGGGTCGTGGTCGAGGCGAATCCGGCGGCCGTCGCGTAGGACCGGCATTCGGCCACTGTGTACTCCGAGCCCCCGGTGGTGACCACGAGCAGGTTGAGACACCCGAGCAGCCCGGTCGCGTTGCGCCGGCGTTCGTCGTCGAGCATCCGGTCGTAGGTCACCAGGATGCCGCCCGGCCGCAGCGCGCGGTGGCACTGGGCGACCAGCCGGCGCCGCTCGTCGGGATTCCAGTCGTGCAGGATGTGCCCGAGGATCAGCACATCGCTCTCCGGCAGGTCGTCGGTGAAGAAGTCCCCCACGACGAAGCCGACGCGCTCCGCGGTGCCGTGCCGCCGCATGTGCTCGTCGAACAGCGGCTCGATCTCCGGCCGGTCGAAGACCGTCCCGGACAAGTGCTTCTGCGCCTTCACCAGTCCCGCGGAGAGATTGCCCCGGGCCCCGCCGACGTCGACGAACTCGCGGTACCCGGACCAGTCCAGCCCTGCCGCCAGTTCGCGGGCGATGTGCGTGGTCCACGCGTCCATCGCGGCGAGGAAGCTGCGCCGTCCTTCCATTTCCTCGTAGATGTGCTCGAAGACTTCGGCGTTGCCCCAGTCGGCGGGCTTTCCGGTACGCAGGCTCTCGGTCAGCCCGGTCCAGGCCCCGAACAGGTCGGTGCTCGCCCGCCGCATCCACCCGCCGAGGTAGGTTTCCTTGTTCTCGTCGAGGAAATAGCCGGTGGCGTCGGTGTTGCGGTACTGCCCGTCCTCCCGCTCCAGCATGCCGAGTGCCACCAGCGAGTCGAGCAGGTCACGCGCCCCGCGCGGATGCAGGTCCAGCTTCTCCTGCAGGTACTCCGCCGTCCGCTGCCCGTTCCCGAGTTCGGTGAACAGTCCGATCTCGACGGCGGACAACAGTGCTTTCGCTCCCCAGAAGGCCGTGCCGAGTTCGATGATCGGCCGGGCGCTCGGGGTCGCGCTCATCGGTGTGGTCATGACTTCCTTTCCTCCGCACGGGTTTCCCACGCTCACCACCGCAGCGGCAATGTCTCGGGTCGGCTGAAGGCCCGGTTGGCCTTCCACTCCAGTTCGGCTTCGTCGACGGCAAGGACGAACGCGCCGAGCCGGTCGAACAAGGTGTCCAGCGCGACGACGAGTTCGATCCGCCCCAGCTGCGCGCCGAGGCAGTGGTGGATGCCGTGCCCGAAGGCCAGGTGCGGATTGCGGCCCCTGGCCAGGTCCAGCTCGTCGGCGGCGTCGAAGACGTCCTCGTCGCGGTTGGCCGAGTTGATGCAGGGCAGCACCGCCTCGCCCGCCTTCACCCGCACCCCGCCGATCTCCACGTCCGCGACCGCGATCCGGATCGGGCCGACACCGCCACCGGCCTGGGAGTACCGCAGCAGTTCCTCGACCGCGGCCGGCAGTTCGTCCCGATGCTCGACGAGCCGGCGGATCGCCCCCGGCCGGGCGGTCAGCGCCAGCACGCCGTGCGCGATTTCCGCTGTGGTGGCGTGATATCCGGCCATCAGCATCGTCTCGGCGAAGGCCAGCAGCTCCTCGGTGCTGAGCGCGTCTCCTTCGTCACGAGCGGTGATGAGCACGGTGAGCAGGTCGTCGGCGGGACTGCGGCGCTTGGCGTCGATCAGCTCGGTGAGGTACCGCCGCAGATTGGCCGCCGCCGCGCCGACTTCCGCCGAACCCCGGGCGCTGACGCTGAGCATCACGTCGGTCCATTCCCGGAACAGGTCCTGGTCGGCAGGGGGCACGCCGAGCATCTCGCAGATCAGCGTGATCGGCAGGGGCTGCGCCAGCGCCGAGATCAGGTCGGCGGGCGGGCCCTGCTCACGCATCGCGTCGACCATGTCCGCGGCGAGCTTCTCGATCCTCGGCCGGAGCTTGTCCACCTGCCGCGAGGTGAACGCGTGCCCGGCCAGCTTGCGCACCCTGGTGTGCTCCGGCGGGTCCAGCACGAAAATCGACTTCGATCCGGCGGCGACCGGCAGCAGGCGCGGCGCGTCCGGCCTGGTGATCGCCTCCCGGCTGAACCGGGGGTCGGCGAGGACCTGCCGGACGTCGGCGTGTTTGGTCACCAGCCACACGGTGTGCCCGTTGGCCAGGCCGACCTTGCTGACCGGCCGCTCGGCGCGCAGCCGCGCGTACTCCTCGGGCGGCAGCAGCGGATGCTTGCTGGAGAACGGAAACTGCAGCGGTGCTCGCTCGGTAGGCAACACAGCCCCCTCGGTCTCGCCGGTACCCGATTACCTGGACGCGCCGCCCGCCGGGCACTCGGAACGGCACCGCCCCAGGATGCGGAGCAGCGCTCGAACCACTCTCGAACCCGCCCGGCCATCGCGGCCCGCGCGTTCCGCGCCGGCTCGCTCAGCGGGAAAGGCGCAGCTCAAAACAACCGGTACCCGGCATATTTGACAGCCGCCGCGAGGTCACGATAGTTTGCTGGTGATTACCGTCGCCGACCAAAAATTCGGCGTTGCGGCATACCGCGACCCGGACGGCAAACGGAAATCGGTCGCCAAACAATTCCAACAATAGCATACGAACTGGGGGAAAGATCAAGTCGGCTGACGACATTCTCCGGACGTACCGGCCGGTGCGTGTTCTCGGAGCCACTGGGGATTGAATAGCATGAGCCCCGATGGGGTGGACCACCCATCGCGGGCGCTCACTCATAAAACAGTACGCGCCGTGGTCATTCGGCCTGCGCGTATCCAAGTCATATCTGTCCGAAAGGTTCCACTATGCCCAATTTCCGCAAAATCGGTGTCGGCATCGCCGCGCTGGCCCTCGTCGCCACCGCACCGGCGGCCAGCGCGATGGCCCGCCCGCTCGCCACGCAGGACACCACGCCGTCCACCGCCGAAGGCAAGGCCGCACAGGGTATCGGCGGCGTCTGGTACCACGACGACGGTTCGGTGCTGACGCTCAAGGCGTCCCCGGACGGCCAGATCACCGGTACCTACGAGATCGCCAGCGCACCCCAGTGGGGCAAGTTCGTGGTCTCCGGCCGCTACGAGACCACGCCGGCGGCGGGGACCGGGGCGGCGGCGGGCTGGGTCATCGCCTGGCACAACGACAAGCAGGACTTCCACTCGGTGACCAGCTCGAGCGGGCAGTTCTTCGGCGGGGACCTGCAGCGCATCTTCGTCCAGACGCTGTCGACCCACGGCACCACCACGAACGACATCTACCTGTCGACGATGGTGGACCACGACAGCTACAGCCGCACCAAGCCGTCCCAGGCCGAGATCGCGAAGGCCCGTGCCGATAAGCCGTGGTCGGCCGGCCCCGTCGCGGGACCGGGCGCCGGTCGCTGACCGTCCCACCAAACAATCCACAAAAGGACATTCAAAAGCCCGGGGGGGCCCGCACACCAGCGCGCCCCCGCCCCCCGGCCACCCACCGGGTGACCA
>NZ_JBHYIK010000054.1:65190-67811 GCF_042739735.1 Amycolatopsis sp. NPDC059027
ACTCCGGCGCGAGGGACCGTCGCGGCCCACGGCCTCCGTCCTGCGACCGGTTTCCCGTTCGCGCACCAGCCGGGTACGAGGCGCGCCCCGGATGATGCGACGGTGACCACCGGACGAGAGGGACGATCAATGGATACGCAGGGCACCGGACCTGGCGTCTACGACAAGTTCAACCGGTCCGAAGCGGATCTTCCCCCCGAGCAACGGGTACTGGGCCTGTTGTACGTCAAATGGATACTCGGCGCGGTGCGCGCGATCGTGGAGCTCGAGGTGCCGGACGCGCTGGCAGGCGGACCCCGGACCGTGGCCGAGATCGCGGCGGCGACCAACACCCGGCCCGATCCCCTCTACCGCATGCTGCGCGCCGTGGCAGCCACCGGCATCCTCACCGAGGGCGGCGACGGCCGGTTCGCCCTCACCCGGCTGTCGACAGGGCTGGCCTCCGGAGTGGACGGCGGCAGCCGCGACATGCTCCTGTTCGCCACCGACCCGATGTTCTGGCGCCCGTACGAGAACCTCGCCCACACCGCGCGTACCGGCGAGACGGCCTTTTCCGCCACGTTCGGCATGTCCTTCTACGACTACCTCAAGGCCAATCCGGACAGCGCGGCGCTGTTCAACCGCGCGATGGTGCAGAACCACTGGCCGCTCACCGATCAGCTCATCGCCGAGTTCGACTTCGGCCGGTTCCCCCGCATCGCGGACATCGGCGGCGGCAAGGGCCAGTTCCTGGCCCAGATCCTCCGCCTGCACCCGGGCAGCACGGGCGTGCTGGCCGACCAGCCGCACACCGTCGCCGAGGCCACCGAGGTCCTCGAGAAGGCCGGGGTCGCCGACCGGGTGACCGTCGTGCCGACCGACTTCTTCGTCGAGGTGCCCGCCGGCTGCGACGCCTACTTCGTCAAGCACACCCTGCACAACTGGGACGACGCGGAAGCCGAGCGAATCCTGCGCCGGATCCGGGAAGCCATCGGCGGCAACGACGCGGCCCGGCTCCTGATCCTCGACCAGGTGCTCCGCGGTCCCGGCGAATGGGACAACGGCAAGCTCATCGACGTCGAGGCCATGGCCGTCATCGGCGGCCGGGAGCGCAACCGCGAGGAGTGGCACCGCATCGCCTCGGCCGCCGGGTTCGCGCCGGTCACCGAGCCGAAGGAAGGCGACCTCGCGCTGCTCGAATACCGCCCCGTCTGATTGTCCTTTGTGGACTTCCGAGCGGTGAAGGGGTCCTTCGGTGCATTGGGCGCCAGGAAGGACCCCTTCAGGGCCTTCGCTGTACCTCGCACCACGGCCCCGCCGGCCAGCACCCGGTCGATCACGGCCAACCACCACCGACAGAACCTCATGGGGAAGGAATCAGCCACATGGCCGTTCGCGCAGCCGAATCCGTGCTGGTGAACTTCGTGAACTGGGAACAGGTCGGCCACGCGGTCGAGGCGGTGCACTGCTGCCTCGGCTACCACCGGGCCGACCCGTCCCGCAGAATCGGCATCGTGCTCAACGCGAACACCGCGACCGACATCGCCCATTGGTGCCCCTTCATCGACGAGGTGTACACAGTGGACGTCACGTCGAATCCCGGACCGGCCGCGCTGGCGCACATTCCGCGCGACTGGGACTGGGTGGTCGACGACGGGCGGAACTGGAGCAGCCACCGCGAAGCCTATCCGGAGCTGACCCGCTACTACGACTACGCGCGCGACCACTTCCGCACCACGGCCGGACATGTGGCCCACGACCTGTTCCAGATCGGCAAGGACCACAGCGAACCGGCCACCGGTGCACCGTCCTACCGGACCGGGAACCGGCTGAGCCTCGAACTACCCGCCGCGGCCCGATCCTGGGCCGAATCCGTGCTGCCCGGCACCGGGGGCGCGCCGACCATCGCCGTGCTGCCCGCGGGCAGCGACCTGCGCTGGCGGTACCCGTCGACGGATTCCTGGCGCCTGATCCTGAAGTCCCTGCAGACGCGGTTTCCCTCGGCACGGTTCTGCTTCGTCGGCAAACTCGCCGCGGACGAGCGCACCAGCACGGCGTTTTCCCGCCGGGAGTTCGACGCGCTGGCCGCTGTGGTCACCGAGGCGGTGTCGGCGGTGGACCGGCCGCTGGCCGAGCAGCTGGCCGCGATCGAGCGCTGCGACCTCCTCCTGTCCCCGCACAGCGGATACTCCTTCGCCGGGCTGGCCGTCGGCACGCCATGGCTCGTGCTCAGTGGCAACAAATGGTACGAGCACTACTTCAATCCCGGCGTGCCGTTCTACTCGGTCCTCCCCGACCTCGCCCGGTACCCGTGCTATGTGTGGCTGGGCAACGAGCCGGACCCGGTGGACGACGACGGCCCACGCTCCCCCAGCATGTGCGCCGAGCGCATCCGGGCCGATCTGCCCGAACTCCTCGACGCCGCGGGCCGGCTGATCGAGGGCACCTGGGACTTCCCGGCCGCGATGGCCGACCATTTCGCCCGGCTGTCCCGGATCTCCGGGGGACGCACCGACGTCGTGTTCACCTTCGACGACCTGCACACCGCCTACCTGCCCCACTAGCCCGGCGCGGCTTTGCCGGTGAACGGTGAAGGCCTCCTTCACAGCGGGGAGCGCGGGGTAGGGGGGCGTGACCCCGGT
>NZ_JBHYIK010000055.1:0-32166 GCF_042739735.1 Amycolatopsis sp. NPDC059027
CCCCATTTTATCCACCCCCCCCCCCCACCTATTAACAACTCTTGGTTGGGGGGCGCCTGGTTTTTTTTTTTACGCCCCGGGGGGGGGGGGGGCCCCCCCCCCCCGCCCCGCCCGGGAGGGCTTCGCCCCCCGGACCCCCCAGCGTTGTGGTTGCCTTTCGTGGGGTGGTCACCGTCGTGCGTGGTCACCTTTGTGGGGTGGTTGCCGTCGTGCGTGGTTGCCTTTGTGGGGTGGGCGAGAGGTTCGGCTGAATGTCAGGACAGGCGTTTGGTGAAGCCTGCTGACACTAGTTGCTGGTAGGCGGACCGGACGTTGTCGGGCATGTCCTGTGGGATCGCGAAGCCCTTGTCTGCGTAGAGAGTGATGCGTTGGGTGTCGCCTACCAGCATGTTGATCACGTGGTCTGCGTCGCCGATGCTCGCTAGGTACTCGTCGAGGGGTAGTTCGTCGGAGGTGCAGGTGACTTCGACTTCCGGCCACAGCTTCTTGCAGGTCGCGTAGGCGCGTCGTTGTTGGTACGGCCGCGAGATCAGGACGACCGAAGCGACCTTGGAGTCGCGTTCGGCGAGTAGTTGCCGGGTGAACGTGATGTTCTCGCCCGTGTTCTTCGCGTGCGGCTCGATGAGGATCGAATTCGCCGGGACACCGAGTGAAACGGCGTGCTCGCGGTAGTGGACGGCTTCACCTCGGGGGAAGCGCTCGGCCGTGGTCGGAGCGTTCGCTCCGGTGAAGACCACCAAAGGAAAAACACCACGCCGAAAGAGGTCCGCAGTGCAGGTCGCGACGCCCAGGTCGTGGCTCCCCAGGCCGATACCCACGTCCGACTGACGGATCACGTGGTGCATGTCGTGGTAGTCCCAGAGCGTTTCCACCTCGGCGCGAAGCGACGCCGGCAGGGTGGAAGCCGGCTCGGGCATGGGGAGTCTCCGGCGGTCGGTCGGGGCGGTTGCCTTCGTGTGCTGGTTACCTGGGGACTGCGATGACCTGGTGGGCGTCTTCGTAGACGATTTTGCCTGGGGTGTCGGATTCCAGGCGTTCGTAAGGGACGTTGTGGGTGCTCAGGATTTCCAGGTAGCCGTCTACTCGGGCCAGTAGATGGGTGGCGGTGGGTTTGAACCAGGCCACGGCGCCGGGGTTGTGATTCCAGTCATAGGTGCTGGGGTCCACGTCGGTGGGGTTGGTGTAGGCGGCGTCGTACCAGTCGTTGTTCTCGCGGCGGAAGGCTTCTTGTTGTGCGGTCAGCTTTCCGGCTTTGGCCAGGCCGTTGACCAGCTTGAAGATGCCGGGGAAGACGCCGCGGTCGTCGGCGGTCGTGCCCTGGTAGCGGATGAACATTGTGTCCCTTCACCGAAAGCGGGCTTGATCTCCAGTTGACTCCAGGTATGAGAGTAGAAGCATGAGCACACTTGCCGAGCAGTCAACGGAAGCAGCGGTCGACTGGCACATCGACACGGTCGACGTCGACGCCTACCTCGCGCGGCTGGGAATCGAGCGGCCCGCGAAGCCGACCGCGCGGGCCCTGCGGGACCTCGCGACGGCGCACGTCCTCGCCATCCCGTTCGAGAACGTCGACGTCCTGTTGGAGCAGCACCGCGGGATCTCGCTCGACGTCGTCCAGGAGAAACTCGTCGGCAAGAAGCGTGGCGGCTACTGCTACGAGCACGCCCACCTCTTCGCCGCAGCCGCCGAACGCCTCGGCTTCCGGGTGCGCCGGATCGTGGCGCGCGTGCAGCCGCGGCGACCGGGGCCGTACACGCACATGTCGCTGCTCGTCGAGGCCGAGGGCGTGTGGCACCTCGTCGACGTCGGGTTCGGCGCGGGGATGCTGCAGCCGATGCCGCTGGTCGACGGCGCTGTCGTCGACCAGGCGGGCTGGCCGCACCGGCTCACACATCGCGAGGGCTGGTGGACGCTGCAGAAGCAACAGGGCGACGAGTGGGAGGACCTGCACGCGTTCACGCCGAACCCGAGCAGCCCGATCGACTACGAGGTGTACCACCACTACACGTCCACGCACCCGCGCTCGCCGTTCACCGGGCAGCTCGTGGTGATGCGGCTGGAGCCGGGCCTGAGCAGGCAGCTGGTCGGCCACGAACTCACCGTCCGGCGTCCCGACGGCACGGAGGAGAAAACCGAGGTGGCTCCCGGCGAACTCGGGGAAGCCCTGCGTCAGCTCGACGTCGCGCTGACGCCGGAGGAGCTGGCAGCACTGCTCGAACGGTACTGACCGCTGGCACAGTGGAGTCATGACGATTCTGGTCACCGGAGCCACCGCGAACATCGGACGCAAGGTCGTCGATCACTTACTGGGGATGGGGGCACCACAGATCCGTGCGCTGACGAACAATCCGCGCAAGGCTGCTTTGCCCGAAGGCGTCGAGGTGGCGGAGGGCTACCTGCGACGGGTCGAGACGCTGCCCGCGGCGTTCGAGGGCGTCGACAGCGTGTACCTGGCGCCGACACCGGACACGGTCGTCGAAGTGCTGAAGCTGGCGCGTGACGCAGGTGTCCGGCACGTCGTCGACCTCTCCGGTGAGCCGGAAAGCTGGTGGGGCGACGTGACCAGGGCGGTCGAAGCCAGCGGGCTCGACTGGACACACCTGTGGCCCGCCGACTTCATGGAGAACTCGACGATGTGGGCCGAGCAGATCCGGCGGACCGGCGCGGTCCGGGAGCCCTACCCGGACACCGCGAGCGCACCGATCGCGATGGACGACATCGCCAGGGTCGCGGCGACGGCGTTGCTGGGGGACGGGCACGTCGGCAAGGCCTACCCGATGGGCGGGCCGGAAACACTGACCCGCGCCGAACTCGTCCGGCAGCTCGGTGTCGCGCTGGGGCGGGAGATCCCGTTTCTCCGCGTCTCGCCGGAGGAAACGGTCGAGGCGCTCACGCCGTCGATGGGGGACACCGCCGCTTGGTACGTCGACACCGTGCTTCGCGGGTTCACCGAGAACCCGCGGCTCCCGACCGGCTCGGTCGAGGAGATCACCGGCCGTCCCGGCACGACGTTCGCCGAGTGGGCCGCCGCGCACACTGCCGATTTCGCTTGAGCGCCAACGGGTTCACCGCGCGGCGCCGAACAGTTCGGTGGCCGCGCTGGGCCTGCCGAGGTGGTAACCCTGCGCCTGATCGCAGCCCAGTTCGCGCAGGAGGTCCAGCTGGTCGGCGGTCTCGACGCCCTCGGCCACCACGGTCAGGCCGACGGCGTGTGCCATCGCGATGATGCTGGCCACGATCGCCGCCGCGTCGCGGGATTCGGCGATGCCGGTGATGAACGAGCGGTCGATCTTGAGCGTGTCCAGGGTCAGCCGCCGCAGCTGGGCCAGTGACGAGTAGCCGGTGCCGAAGTCGTCGATCGCGAGCAGCACACCCAGTTCACGCAGCGAGGTCAGCACTTCGGCGGCCGCGGTGTGGTCCCGCATCAGCGCGCTTTCGGTGACCTCCAGGCACAACGCACTGGGCGGCAGTCCGGTCGCGCGCAGGGTGTCCTGCACCGCGGCCACCAGGTGCGGGTCGTCGAGCTGGCGTACCGAAAGGTTCACCTTGAGATGGAGGTCCAGACCTTGCGCCGAGCGCCGCCCGGCCAGTTCGCGGGTGGTGGCCTTCAGGACGTGCTTGCCGATGACGTTGATCAGCTCGCTCTCTTCGGCGAGCGGGATGAACTCGCCGGGCGGGATCGCGCCGTGGGTGGGATGCGTCCAGCGCAGCAGCGCCTCGACCGCGACCATCTCGCCGGATCGCAGATCGACCACCGGCTGGTACGCCGGCCACAGCTGGCCGTTCTGTACCGCGTCCCGCAGGTCCTGTTCCATTCGCAGCCGCCGCTGCAACCGCTCGCGGAGCGCGACGTCGAAGAACTCGTACCGGCCGCGGCCGAGCGTCTTGGCCTGGTACATCGCCACGTCGGCGTCGCGCAGCAGGTCCTCGGCGCTGCGCCGGTCGTCACCGGCCGCGAGCACGACGCCGATGCTGGCGTCGAGGTGCAGCTGCCTGCCGTGCACGCCGATCGGCTCACTCAGCACCGCGCGCACGTGCTCGGCCAGCGCGCGGACCTCGTCGTGGCCGGTCACCTCACCGGTGACCAGCACGAACTCGTCGCCGCCGAGCCGCCCGACGACGGTGTCGCCGCCGGTGCACCGCCGCAGCCGTTCGCCGACGATGCGCAGGACCTGGTCACCGACCGAGTGCCCGAGCGAATCGTTGATGACCTTGAACTTGTCCAGGTCCAGGAACAGCACCGACGTCGGCCGGTCGTGGGCGCGGCGGTCGAGCCGGTCGAGCACCAGCGTCCGGTTCGCCAGCCGGGTCAGCGGATCGTGCGTGGCGTCGTGCGCGAGCCGGGCGCTGATCGCGCGCCGCTCGGTGATGTCGGTGAACGACGTGACCACCGACATCCGCGCCGGGTCCTCGGGGCTGAGCAGCCGCGAGGTCAGCGACACCCAGACGTCCTTGCCGTCCGGCCTGCGCAGCCGCACCACCTTGCCGTTCTGGGTGACCCCGGTTCGCAGCGTGCGTACCGACGGCGTGTCCTCGGCGGAGATGCGGGCCCCGTCCTCGTCGAACAGTTCGAGGGTGTGGGACGGCAGGCCGACGAGGTCGGCCGCGGCGATGCCGAGGATGCGGCAGCCCGCCGGGTTCACCGACTCGACCAGCCCGTCCGGCCCGGTCACCAGCACGCCTTCGTCGAGCGCGGCGACCACCGTGCGGTAGTGCTGTTCCGCCCGCCGCCGCTCGGTTTCGTCCGCGCAGACCAGCACGTAGCTCCCGGCCAGCTCGGCCGCGGACACCCGCACAGCGAGGGTCGCGCCGTCACGGCGCCGGTGCGTCGCCTCGGCCAGCCCGCCGGACCGGCACAGCTCCGCCAGGTCCGTCGGTGCCCCGACGACCTCGGTCACGGGTCTGCCGAGCGCTTCGTCCGCTGTCCAGCCGTATACCGCCTCGGCCGCCGGGTTCCAGCTGGTCACGACGCCGTGCGGCGTGGTGGTGATGATCGCGTCGCTGACACGGCTCACCAGTGCGGCCCGGCAGCGCAGTGCCTCGGCGGCGGCCTTGCGTGCGGTGATGTCGCGGATGACGACCTGGAAGGCGGGCTTTCCCGCGCTGTGGGTACGCACCGAAACGAGCTCGGCCGAGACCGTGCTGCCGTCGAGACGTTTCAGCACCGCCTCCACCGGATCGGTCGTCGCCGCGGGCCCGGACGCCGGCGCGTCGCGGGGTTCCTCGGCGACGAAGTCGGTGAACGGCCGCCCTACGAGCTGTTTGGTGTCGTCCGCGCCGAGCAGGTCGAGCGCGGCGCGGTTGGCGTAGGTGACGACGCCGTCCTCGTGGACGCAGATCGCGTCGGGGCTCAGCTCCACCATGACGCGATAGCGCTCGGCGAGATCGGCCAGGTCCGCACCCGCCGTGCGGTCGTCGGCGACCGCGCACGCGACGCCGAGCAGACCCGCGGTCCGGTCGTCGTGGCCGACCGTGCGCACGCGCAGCCGGACCCGGCACGGCCGATCGCCCGCGGTCTCGATCGACTGCTCCAGTTCGAAGTCCCGGCCCGGCGGCGCGTTCCCGATGCTGGCGGCGAGCGGGTCGAGCAGCCTGGTCAGCCGTCCACAGAGGTCGTCCGCAGTCGCGCCTGCCATCCCCAGCACCGCGTCGAGCCCCGGCATCCAGGTCAGGGTGGACGCGGCGAGGTCGAGGGAGAAGATCACCCCGGAGCCGGCGGCGGCGACCAGATCGGCGATCAGGTCGTGCCCGGCTCCGCTCCTCGCGGTGGGGACCGCCGGCTCACCCATGGCGGTCACCCCGCGTGAGTCTGCCTCCATAGTGTGTCCGGTCTCCCCTGGTCGGCATACCAACGAGACGGAAAGCAAGCAGGCCCGGGAAACCTGTCGACATGCCTGAACCGCTTACTTTCGGTCGGTTTGGTATCTACTAGCGCTGTGGCCCGTCGATTACACCACCGACCGATCCCGGTGTATATCCATGGGATTCCGCTTCCGGACTTTGGTCGCCACCGGTGTGTTTGCCCGGTTTTCGTCAGCGAGCGGCCACCAACTGGTCCGATGTGGGCAGGAGCGGTTCGGGAGCGCCTTCGCCGGGCGGTGCCGGAGGCGGTGGTGGTGGCGCGCTGAGCCCACGGCCCCAGAACAGCAGCCCGAAGTGCGCGGCGATGGCGTGGCCGAGCAGCGTGACGACCGAGTCCAGGCTCGCCGGGGCGTCGGTGACGTAGACGGCGACCAGGAACAGCTCCATCGCCACCAGCGCCGCGATCCGCAACCGCCCGCGGCACAGGAACACCAGCGCGCCCGCCGTGGTGAAGAATCCGTAGCTGACCCCGATGTCGAGCCAGCGCCCGGCCGACGACGGCAGTGCCCCGCTCTGGATGAGCGCCAGCACCGGCAGCTCGGTGGCCAGCGTGGCCAGGACATGGCCGCTGAAGAACACGATCGCGGTGCGTCCCGCCCCGAACCGGCGTTCCAGCGGGGCGACGGCGACGGCGAAGATGGCCGCGTAGGCGAGCCACCCGCCGTCGGAAAGCCACAGCGCGCTGGCGAACAGCGAAACCAGCGGACGGCGCCAGAGGTTGTGCGCGTCGGTGCTGGAAAGGGCGAGAAGTTTCCCGATCACCTTCGGCTCGCCGAACCTGACCAGCAGCGTGGTGCCGAGCAGGACCACCAGGTAGCCGAAGGTGAACGGCGTCGAGCGGGGTGTCGGGACGAGCCGGACGAGGGTACGTAAGCCGACGCGGGCGGAGACCGGCCGTCCGGCGCGCATCAGCATGGATCCAGCGTCGCGGGTCATCCTGGGAGGATTCCTACGGCCAGCTGTGAATCAGCTGTGATCGAACCGGGCCGATGATCACGATCCGAAGTGATAATTTTCGGCAATACTCACCCATTCGGGTGCTTTTTCCGGTAGGAAGACCACCACATTCATGGTGGAGGGGCCCCGGGGTGAAGCACGAGGTTTCGGTAACCGAGCTGCTCGAACGCGAGGGCTGGGGCGAACGCGTTCCCCCACCGCCCCGATCGCGCTGGCGCGTCGTCGCGGTCATGCTCGCCGTCGTCATCGGCTGCGGCACGGCGGCGGTCCTCGTCGCGTTCAACGGCCCGAGGCACGACAACGCCAAGAAAGACGACCAGATCGGCGTCATCGACATGCCGCATCGGACGTCGGGAGCGGGCGGTGCGGACGAGAGCAACACACCCGAAACCACCGAGGGCGGTACCGGTGGCGGGACGGTCGACACGACGTCGGCGAGTTCGCGGACCAGCACGTCCGGGACGACCAGCAGCGGTACCACGACCTGGACCGGAGCGACCACGCCCTGGCCGACGACCGCGGGGACGACACCCCGGGACGACCCGCCGCCGAGGACCACCGGTTCGACGACTCCGCCGCCCACGCCACCTCACACCACGACGCCCACGACACGCACATCGGAGCCCTGCCCCATCCTGTGGCCGTTCTGCTGAACGTGTGGCCATGATGGGATCTTGACGCGGGGAAACCGCCGCGTGCCTATCGGGAGGACACGGACGGTGACAGTGGAAACGCGGCCAGGCTCGCGCGCGCGTGCTTGGCTGCTGGAGGGCTCGCCCAAGCGGGCTCAGCAGCTCAAGGGCGATAAACGCGAGACGGCCAAGAGCCACGAACATCCGTGGTGGAAGGTCATGTGCCTGACCGGTGTGGACTATTTCTCCACGCTCGGTTACCAACCGGGAATCGCCGCGCTGGCCGCGGGAGTGCTGTCGCCGCTCGCCACGATCGTGCTGGTGCTGCTGACGCTCGGCGGCGCGCTGCCGATCTATCGCCGGGTCGCGAAGGAGAGCCCGCACGGCCAGGGCTCGATCGCGATGCTGGAGAAGCTGCTGTCGTGGTGGAGCGGCAAGCTGCTCGTGCTGGTGCTGCTCGGCTTCGTCGCCACGGACTTCGTCATCACCATCACGCTCTCGGCCGCGGACGCCACCGCGCACGTCACGGAGAACCCGTTCGTCCCGTCCTTCTTCCACGGCAAGGAAGTCCTGATCACCACGTTGCTCATCGCGTTGCTGGGCGGGGTGTTCCTCAAGGGGTTCGCCGAGGCGATCGGCGTCGCGGTGACGCTCGTCGGCGTCTACCTGACGCTCAACGTCGTCGTGGTCGCCGTCTCGCTGTGGCACGTCTTCGCCGCCCCGGACCTGATCGTGAGCTGGCAGGACCTGCTGGTCTCGAAGCATCCGAACCCGTGGCTCATGATCGGCGTCGCGCTGATCGTGTTCCCGAAGCTGGCGCTCGGCCTGTCCGGTTTCGAGACCGGTGTATCGGTGATGCCGCTGGTCAAGGGCTTGCCGGACGACACACACGCCGAGCCCGCGGGGCGCATTCGCAATGCTCGCCGCCTGCTGGTCACCGCCGCGCTGATCATGAGCGCGTTCCTGATCACCAGCAGCTTCGCGACCACCGTGCTGATCCCGCAGCACCAGTTCGAGGCCGGTGGCCAGGCGAACGGCCGCGCGCTGGCCTTCCTCGCGCACAGCTACCTCGGCGACGTCTTCGGCACGTTCTACGACATCAGCACGATCGCGATCCTGTGGTTCGCCGGCGCCTCGGCGATGGCCGGGCTGCTCAACATCGTGCCGCGCTATCTGCCGCGCTACGGCATGGCGCCGGACTGGGCCCGCGCGAGCAGGCCGCTGGTGATCGTCGTCAGCGTCATCGCGTTCGTCATCACCTGGATCTTCGACGCGAGCGTGGAGGCGCAGGGCGGTGCGTACGCGACCGGTGTGCTGGTCCTGATCTCGTCGGCCGCTGTCGCGGTGACACTGTCCGCGCGGCGCGCGGGTCAGAAGAAGGCGTTCATCGCGTACCTGGCGATCACGGTCATCTTCGCCTACACGACCGTCGTCAACATCATCGAACGTCCCGACGGCGTGAAGATCGCGGGCTTCTTCATCGTCGCGATCGTGCTGACGTCGTTGATCTCGCGTGCGACCCGGTCACTGGAACTGCGGGTCGAGGAGGTCGCCTTCGACGCCGCCGCCCAGCGGATCCTCGACAAGGCGGTGCGCAGCGGCGAAATCCGGATCATCGCCAACGAACCGGACGCGCGAGACGAAACCGAGTACCGCGAGAAGGAGCAGGAAGCCCGCGAGGACAACAACATCCCGAACGACTCGGCGCTGATCTTCCTCGAAGTGACCATCAGCGACGCCTCGGACTTCGAGACGACGCTGCGGGTGCGTGGCGAGAAACGGTACGGCTACCGCATCCTGCGGGTGAAGAGCCCGTCCATCGCGAACGCCATCGCGGCCATCCTGCTGCACATCCGCGACGAGACCGGGAAACGGCCACACGTCTACTTCGCCTGGACCGAGGGCAACCCGTTCAAGTTCATCGGGCGGTACCTGTTCTTCGGCGACGGCGACGTCCCGCCGGTCACCCGCGAGGTGCTGCGCCGGGCGGAACCGGACCAGCACCGCCGCCCGCTGGTCCACGTCGGTTAGGGCGCCTTGAGCAGGTCGGGGTCGGTGCGCTTGCCGAGGTGGTTGAACAGCAGGTTCAGGCCGAACACGACGATCGCGGTCACCGTGATCGGGCTGCCGCAGATCGTCTGCAGCCACGCCGGGAAGTGCCTGAAGAAGATCGAGTTCCCGAGGTGGTCGAGCGCGAACGCGGGCAGCAGCCCGACGCCGAGCGCCACGGCGACGACGAACGTGTTGTGGTTGCCGGAGAATTCGACCTTGCGCAGGTTCTGCACACCGACCGCCGCCACCATCGCGAACATCACGACCGCGACCGCACCGATCACCGGCTCGGGGATCGCCGCGACGAACGCGCCGACCTTCGGGATCAGCCCCATCACCACCAGCAGCCCACCGGTGACCGCCGCGACCCAGCGGCTGCGCACCCCGGTCATCTGCACCAGCCCGACGTTCTGCGCGAAGACGGTGTCGGGGAAGGAGTTCATGAACCCGCCGAGCACCGCGGACAGGCCGTCGGTGGCCAGGCCGCGGGCGAGGTCGGCGTCGCTGGGACGTCGTCCGGTGATCTCGCCGACGGCCACCATGTCGGCGGTCGACTCGGTGAGCGTCACCAGCATCACCACGCACATCGACAGCACCGCGGCGACCGGGAACGTCGGCGCGCCGAAGTGGAACGGCGTCGCGAGGCCGAACCAGCTCGCCTGCGCGATGCCGTCGAAGTGCGTCAGGCCCATCGGAATCGCCACGACGAACCCGAGCGCGAGCGCCATCAGCGGGCCGATCTGGTTCGCGAACCCGCGCAGCACGCGGGTGAACAGCACGACGACGGCGATCACGCCGAGCGCGAGCAGGATGTTCGACGGTTTCGCGTAGTCGGGCGACTCCGTGTCGTGGCCCGCGATCATCCCGGCGCCGGGGCCGACCAGCGAAACCCCGATCACCAGCAGCAGCGTCCCGGACACCAGCGGCGGGAAGAAGCGGATCATCCTGGCGAACGGCCGCGCGATGAGGATCCCGAACACCCCGGACGCGAGCATCGCGCCGTACACCGCGGTGAGCCCGTACTGCGCGGCGATCATGATCATCGGGTTGACCACGCTGAACGTCGCGCCTGCCACCACCGGCAGCCGGATGCCGAGGACGCGGCCGATCCCGATCGCCTGCACCAGCGTTGCGATCCCCGCCACCAGCAGATCGGCGTTGACCAGCAGCGCGATCGTCGCGGTGTCGAGCTTCAGCGCGCCGCCGACGATCAGCGGCACGGCGACCGAACCGGCGTACATGATCGACATGTGCTGCAGCCCGAGCAGCGTCAGCCGCCCAGCAGGGAGCCCTTGATCGACCGGATGGGTCGCGGATTTCGTCATGGTCGTCCCTTCAGACACGCGCGAGCCCACAGCAAACGCGGCGGGGATGACGCTAGCAATGCCCTGAGGTGTCATCGGTGTTATAGCGGGCAGCCGAATGTCCCGCTTGGACGGTCCGCCGGGGCACGCGCCGATACGCTTGAATATCCGCATGCGGCACAACGCGCGACAGCCCCCTTCGGTGGTGGAGCGCGTGCTCGACGTGCTGGGCGCGTTCACCGCCGAGCGGCCGGAACTCACGTTGTCGGAGCTGAGTCGCCGAGCTGGTCTGCCGCTGTCCACCACTCACCGGATCGCCGGGGAACTCGTCCGGCGGGGCGCACTCGCCCGTGACGAGGACGGGCGGTTCCGCGTCGGGCTGTGGCTGTGGGAGGTCGCTTCGCTCGCCCCGCACGACGCCGAACTGCGCGAAAGCGCCATGCCGTTCCTCGAGGACCTGTACGAAGCGACGCACCAGAACGTGCAGCTCGCGGTGCTCGACGTTCCGGAGGTCGTGTACGTCGAGCGCATCTCCGGCCGTGGCGCGGTCGGTGTCCGGTCCCGTCCCGGCGGGCGGCTTCCGGTGCACGCCACCGGCGTGGGCCTGGTGCTGCTCGCGTTCGCGCCCGCGGACGTCCAGGAGGAAGTGCTCGCGGCGCCGCTCAAGCGGTACACCGCGAACACGATCGCCTCCGCGGACCGGCTGCGTCGCGCGCTCGCCGACGTCCGGCGTGACGGCTACGCGATCAGCGACCGGCAGATCGACCTGGACGCGGTGTCCGTCGCCGCGCCCGTGTACGGGCAGGACGACGCGGTGGTGGCGTCGATCTCGGTGGTCGTCCCCGCCGAGGGCACCGATCCGCACACGCTCGTGCCCGCGGTGGTGGCCGCCGCGCGCGGGATCTCGCGAGTTCTCGGTGCGCCGAGGGCGCTGCGGATGTCGGGGGACGCTCGCCGCGAGACGTACTGAAGGCTTCCGCTCAGTGGAAGTCCCGCTGCGTCGAGCCCGTGCGCTGTCGCAAGCTGAGGGCGTTCCCGCGTGCCTCGACGGCTCCAGCCCGATGTGCTCAGATGGGTTCTGGTGCGGCTGAGCAGACGGGAGAAATGATGGGTTCGGAGCAGTCCACGGTCGTCGTGGCCGGGGCGGGGCAGAGCGGTTTCCAGGCCGCGGCTTCCTTGCGGGACAAGGGTTTTCCCGGTCGCGTGGTGCTCGTCGGCGACGAGTCCGGCGTGCCGTACCAGCGGCCGCCGCTGTCGAAGGCGTATCTGACGGGTGTCGCCGGGCCGGAGCAGTTGCGGCTGCGGCCAGAGGACTTCTTCGCGGAGAAGGACATCGAGCTGGTGTGCGGGCGTGTCACCGAAGTGGACCGCGCCGGCTCCCGCGTCGTTCTCGACGACGGAAGCTCGCTCGGCTACGACCATCTGGTGCTGGCCACCGGCGCGCGGAACCGCAGGCTGCCCGTGCCGGGCGCGGACCTCGCGGGCGTGCTGACGTTGCGTACGCGCGACGACGCCGACCGGCTGCGTGACGAACTCGAGCGGGCGGAGAACGTCGTCGTGATCGGCGGCGGGTTCATCGGTCTCGAATTCGCCGCGCACGCGGGGCGGCCGGTGACGATCGTCGAGGCGCAGGATCGCTTGCTCGCCAGGGTCGCGTCGCCCGAGATCTCCGCGTATTTCGCCGAACTGCACGAGAAATCCGGGCACACCGTGCTCCTGGGCGTCGGTGTCGCGGCGCTGCACGGCACGGACCGCGTCGAGTCGGTCGAGCTGACCGACGGCAGGCGGTTGCCTGCCGACCTCGCGGTGGTCGCCGTCGGCGTGCTGCCGGAGACGTCGCTCGCCGAAGCGGCCGGGCTCGAGGTGGCCAACGGGATCGTCGTTGACGCGCGGCTGCGCACCGGTGACGAGAAGATCTTCGCCATCGGCGACTGCGCGAACTTTCCTTGCGTGCAGGCGGGAACGGCGGCGACGCGGCTCGAATCCGTGCAGAACGCCGTCGACCAGGGGCGCTGCGTCGCGACGGTGATCGCGGGGGAGGAACTGCCCTACGACAGCCTGCCGTGGTTCTGGACGGACCAGTCGGGCGCGAAGCTCCAGATCGCGGGAATTCTCGCCGACGCCGACAAGACCGTGCTCACCGGCGACCGGGCGGCGGGGAAGTTCTCCATACTGTCCTTTCGCGACGGTGTGCTGATCGCTGTCGAATCGGTGAACCAGCCGCCGGTGCACATCGCCGCGCGTCGCTTGTTCACCGCTTTGCCTCGTCCGTCTTATGTGGATCTCGAAGCGAGCGGGTTCGATCTCAAGGCTCATGTGAAGTCGCTGTCCGCGGCTTGAGAAGTACCAGGAGGTAACGTCTTTGCGCACCCAGGTCGCCGTCATCGGTGCCGGCCCCGCCGGACTGCTGTTGTCCTATCTGCTCCATCTGGAGGGGATCGATGCCGTCGTGCTGGAGGCTCGCGATCGCGAGTACGTCCGGCAGCGTGTGCGTGCCGGGGTGTGCGAACAGCCGACCGTCGAGCTGCTCCGCGAAATCGGGCTCGGCGCTCGGCTGGACGTCGAAGGCTTGCCCCACGAGGGTTTCTCGCTACGCTTCGACCGCGCCGACCATCGGGTGGCGCTCACCGAGCTGACCGGGAAGGCGATCACCGTCTACGGGCAGCAGGAGATCGTCAAGGATCTCATCGACGCGCACGAGGAACGCGGGCTTCCCGTCGAATTCGAAGTGTCCGATGTGGAATTGTCCGGTGTGGACACCGAAAGTCCGGTGGTCCGTTACCGCGATGTGAACGGCGTCGCGCGCACGCTTGAATGTGACGTCGTCGCGGGCTGCGACGGGTTCCACGGCATCAGTCGTCCGTCCATTCCGGACGGTGTCATGACGACGTTCACCCGGGAATACCCCTTTGCCTGGTTGGGTGTTCTCGCGCGGACGCCGCCCTCGGACGAGGAACTGATCTACGCCCACCACGAGCGGGGTTTCGCGCTGCACAGCATGCGGTCGCCCGAGATCACCCGGCTGTACCTCCAGGTCGATCCGGCCGAGGACCTGGCCGAGTGGTCCGACGACCGGATCTGGTCCGAGCTGACGACCCGGCTCGACGTCGACAGCGACTTCGTGCTGCGGGAAGGTCCGATCCTGGACAAGGGCATCACCCCGATGCGGAGTTTCGTCGCCGAGCCGATGAGGCACGGGCGGCTGTTCCTCGCGGGCGACGCCGCGCACATCGTCCCGCCGACCGGGGCCAAGGGGATGAACCTCGCGGTCGCCGACGTGCGAGTGCTTTCCCGTGTGCTCAAGGCGTTGCTGAAGGGCGACCCGGAACTCGCCGAGTCCTATTCGGACACTTGCCTGCGGCGGGTGTGGCGCGCGGAGCACTTCTCCTGGTTCATGACGACCATGCTGCACACCGACCCGCATGCCGACGGCTTCGCACGGCGGCTGCAGCTCTCGCAGCTGCGGTACACCGCGTCCTCGCGTGCCGCGGCGACCAGTCTCGCCGAGAACTACGTCGGCCTGCCTTTCGCATGATCGTCAACCTGTAGTTGACGACCCCGGATCGTCAACCTACAGTTGACGGCATGACGTTACCCACTCCGATCAAACTCGACGACCTGATCAGCGCGATCAAGAGCAACAACGACAAGGACGTCCTCGCCCAGCTGTCCGACGCGGTCTACGTGGGCGAGCACCTCGGCGAAGTGGCCGACCACCTGATCGGCCACTTCGTCGACCAGGCCCGGCGGTCCGGTGCCTCGTGGACCGACATCGGCAAGAGCATGGGGGTCACGAAGCAGGCCGCGCAAAAGCGCTTCGTGCCGAAGGACGACACCGGCGGCGGCAAGATCCAGAACGTCTTCGGCCGCTACACCGACCGCGCGCGGCACGTGATCGTGGCCGCCGAAAAGGCCGCCAGCGACGCGTCGAACGGCAGCATCGAGACCGTGCACCTGGTGCTCGGCCTGCTCTCGGAACCCGCGGCGCTGGCGGCGAGCGCGATCCTGGCGCAGGGTGTCGAGCTCGAAGCCGTCCGCGAGGCGGCCGAAGCACGGCTGCCCGAACCGGTCGACCCGGTGCCGTTCAAGGTGCCCTTCGGCGCCGGGTCCAAGAAAGCACTCGAACTGACGCTGCGCGAGGGGCTGCGGCTCGGGCACAACTACATCGGTACCGAGCACATCCTGCTGGCCCTGCTCGAACAGGGCGAAGGCGTGGGCTTCGAGGTCCTCGACAGCCTCGGCGTCAAGAAGGACAAGGTCGAGGCGAAGATCCTCGAAGTCATCGCCGAAATCCTCGCCACCCGCGCGGAATGAGCCCGGCCCGCCATGCGCTGGGGCAGAGCCCGGGTCTGGTGGTGGGTGGTGCTGGTCGCGGCGGCCCTGGTGACGCTGCTCGCCTGAACACCGAGGGACGCCCTGGGTGCGTTCGATGCACCAAGGGCGTCCCTCGCTGCGCTGGATGCACCGAGGGCGTCCCTCGGATCTATCCACAACCGCCACTGTTGTCCACAGATCGGGAGCTGCCGGTGGCGCCGCCCCGGCTTCGAGACTCACGATTGCGTGATGAAACGCGGGTTGTGGGGAGTCGACCCCGAGCTTCTCGTCGACAACAGCAAACACGGCGTCATCAGAGCGGAAAGGTTGGTGGAACTGGGCGTTCCGCGATACACCGCATATCGGCGTTGCCGGCCCGATGGTCCATGGCAGCGCCTCCTTCCCGGAGTGCTCTCGCTGTACAAGACAACACCGAGCCGGGAACAAATGCTTGCCGCGGCGGAGCTCTACGCGGGGTCGGCAGCAGTGGTGACCGGCTCCGAGGCCTGTCGTGCTCACAGACTGCGCTCGATCCCCGGCAGCGGGCCCGTGCATGTGCTCACGCCACATGGCTGCAAGGTTCAGAGCAGCGGGTTCGTGCTCATCGAACGCACTCGTCGTATGCCACGGCCGATCAAGCGCGCGGGCATGCCTGTCGCGCCCGCCGCCCGTGCGGTTCTCGATACCGTACGGCGGATGTCCGACCTGCGTTCGGCTCGCGCATTGCTTTCGGAGTGCGTTCAACGGGGTTTTGCTTCGGTCTCGGCGCTTTCCTGTGAGCTCGAGGCGGGAAGCAGCCGGGGAAGCGCGATCCCACGGAGGATTATCGCGGAGTTGATGGCGGGCACGGAGTCGGTTGCGGAGATCGACGCCGAGCAGTTGTGGCAGCGGAGCGAACTGCCGGCTCCACTGTGGAATCACCGGCTGCTGGACAGGAATGGTGTGATCATCGCCAAGCCGGATGCCTGGTTCGATGAGGTGGGCTTGGCGTGGGAGATCGATTCATTCGCGTATCACCTAGATCCGGAGGGATACGCCAGGACTTTGGCTCGGAACGGTCGCTATGCCGCCGCGGGAGTCCTCGTGCTCCAGACTCTGCCGGCGCGGCTGCGCACGGATACCGATGCTGTGATCGCCGAACTCCGAGCGGCTTATCGTGCTGCCGCCGCTCGCCCACGTCCGAACGTCAGGGTGCTCGCCTGAACACCGAGGGACGCCCTAGGTGCGTTCGATGCACCAAGGGCGTCCCTCGCTGCGTTGAGTGCACCGAGGGCGTCCCTCGGATCAACTCACGAGCGCGCGGCTCACGCGGGGGATTCGGGGCGGCCCTCGGCGGCCCAAGCGGTGTGGAACGAGCCGTCCCGGTCCACCCGGCGGTAGGTGTGCGCGCCGAAGAAGTCCCGTTGTCCCTGGACCAGCGCGGCCGGGAGCCGGTCCGCGCGCAGGCCGTCGTAGTAGGCCAGCGCGGTCGAGAAGCCCGGGGTCGGGATGCCCAGCGACACCGCGGTCGAGATCACCGAACGCCAAGAGTCCTGAGCATCTTCGACGGCCTTCCGGAAACCACCGGAGGTCAGGAGCGTAGGCAACGTGGGTTCGGCGGCGTAGGCGGAGGTGATGTCGTTCAGGAACTTCGCCCGGATGATGCAGCCGCCACGCCAGATCGCCGCGACGCGGCCGAGGTCGATGTCCCAGCCGTATTCGGTCGCCCCGGCCTGGATCTGGTTGAAGCCCTGCGCGTACGCAACGACCTTCGACGCGTACAGCGCCTGCTCGACATCGTCCGCGAAACGGTCCAAAGCGGACCCCGACAGCGGAGCACGCGAAGGGCCGCCGAGTCCGCGAGCGGCCGCGCGCAAACCAGTCGAGCCCGACAGCGAGCGCGCGAACACCGCTTCGGCGATCCCCGAGATCGGGACGCCCAGGTCGAGTCCGATTTGGACGGTCCAGCGGCCGGTGCCCTTCTGCTCCGCGGCGTCCGCGACGACGTCGACGAACGGCTTGCCGGATGCGGCGTCGACGTGCGCCAGCACTTCGGCGGTGATCTCGATCAGGTAGGAGTCCAGCCGTCCGGTGTTCCAGGTCCGGAACACCGAGGCGATCTCGGCGGGGGAATAGCCGCCCGCGCCGCGCAGCAGGTCGAACGACTCGGCGATGAGCTGCATGTCGGCGTACTCGATGCCGTTGTGCACCATCTTCACGAAGTGCCCGGCGCCGTCGGCCCCGACGTGCGTGCAGCACGGCTCGCCGTCGACCTTCGCCGAGATGTCCTCGAACAGCGGTCCGAGCGATTCGTACGACTCCACCGACCCGCCGGGCATGATGCTCGGCCCGTGCAGCGCGCCTTCCTCGCCACCCGAGACGCCGGTGCCGACGAAGTGCAGGCCCCGCTCGCGCAGCGACGCCTCGCGGCGACGGGTGTCGGCGAAGTGTGCGTTGCCCGCGTCGACGATGACGTCGCCCGGTTCCAGCAGCGGCGCGAACTCCTCGATCACCGCGTCGGTCGGGGCGCCGGCCTTGACCATGATCACGACCTGGCGCGGTCGCTCCAGCGCGTCGACGAACTCCTGCGCGGAGTACGCCGGGATGAAGTCGCCCTCGTCGCCGAACTGGTCCACCAGCGCACGGGTCCGCTCCTCGGACCGGTTGTGCAGGGCGACCGTGTGCCCGTGCCGGGCGAGGTTCCGCGCCAGGTTCCGGCCCATGACCGCCAGCCCGGTGACCCCGATGCTCGCTTTCTTGCTCATTCGCACAGCCCTTTCGAGAACACTCGTCTCTCTCGATTCAGACACTAGTCCCGCTTGCCGTACTCAGGAGAAGCAGCGGATGGGCGCCCCGCCGTTGAAGGCGATCATGTCGGTGAGCGCGGCGGCCAGGTCGATCGGCGCGCCCCACGACTGTCCGTCCAGCTCGGCGTATGCGCGATGCAGGTTCCCGACCAGCCGTTCCTGCTCGGACATCGCGGCGAACTCGCCGAGGTCGGTGTCCTTCACCACCTCCAGCGGCGCGAGCCCGGCCGACTTGCCCCGCTCGGCGGTCTCCTGGACGAACCGGAGATACCGCGCGACGACCTCGACCTCCGCCAGTCCGCACACCGGGCCGTGCCCCGGGAGGATCACCCGCGGCTCCAGCTCGCGCAGGATGTCCAGCGCGGCCAGCCAGCCCGCGACCGAGCCCATCACCGCGAACGGGCTGCCGCCGTTGAACACCAGGTCCCCGCAGTAGAGGACCCGCTGCGCGGGCAGCCACACGAGCACGTCGTTGGTGGTGTGCGCCGCGTGCCCTGGGTGGATGAGCTGCATCTCGACGTCCCCGGCGTACACGGTCAGCCGATCGTCGAAGACCACGTCGGGCACGCGCAGCTCCAGATGCCCCCAGTCGCTGCCGGTGAAGATGCCCTCGTACGACTGGATGCCCGTGGCGAGCAGCTCCGCACGCGTCTTGCGGTGCCCGATGATCGTCGCCCCGGCCGCGAGGTAGTTACCGTTCGTGTGATCGCCGTGGTGATGGGTGTTGACCAGCGTGGCCGCCGGCCTGGACGTCGTGGCCTCGACGGCGGCGAGCAGCGCGCGGGTCCGCCGCTCGGTCGCGCAGGTGTCGATCAGCACGGTGTGGTCGCCACCGTCGACGAACCCGCAGTTGTTGATGTACCAGGACCCGTCCGGCTGGACGTAGCCGTAGACACCCTCGGCGAGCTGCTGGACGGACGCGGCGGAGGGGGAACGATCGCTCACGCGCCCACTATGCCGCAACGACCGTCCCGGCGGTTGTCCGATAGATCCCGATATGCGCTGGTCCAGGCGAGTGACACCGAGGGTGACTGGCGTTCCGGATCGTTTCCTGAGACGCTGCGCGGTGTCATCATCGAACTCCGCAAGGTGAAGCAGTAACCTGGGTGGTTCGAAGTTCGCGCAAGGGTGACGGCGATCGCCGCCACCCTGGTTCTACGTCCGGGAGAGCAAGGCGATGGCCAGCACCGTCACCTCGCGCCGGAAGCAGCTCGGCAACGAGCTCCGGCATGCCCGCAACGCGGCGCGGATGACGCAACAGCAGGTCGCCGAGGTTCTCGGCTGCACCCAGGGCAAGGTCAACAAGATCGAGTCCGGTGCGGTCGGGGTGAAGCTCGGAGATGTGCGGTCGATGCTGAACGCGTTCGGGATCAACGGCGAAGAGGCCGACACGCTGATGAACCTGGCCCGTGCCGCGGCCGGGCAGCGCGGGCACTGGTCCGGCTACCGCTCGGTGGTGCCGCACTGGTTCCGCACGTTCACCGATCTGGAGCCCGCGGCCGCGGAGATCCTGACCTGGCACGGCGAGCGGATTCCGGGGCCGTTGCAGTCCGAGCACTACATGCTCAAGCAGTTCACCGAGTTCGGTGCCACGGACGTGACGTCACTGGTGCGCAACCGGCTCGACCGCAAGGCGGTGTTCGAGCAGCAGCAGCCACCGTACTACCGGTTCATCATCAGCGAGGGCGCGCTGCGCCGAGCACCGGGCGGCCACGCGCCGGCGGTGATGCTGGACCAGGTCGAGTACCTGCTCGGCATGGAGCGGCACGCGCGGGTGTACATCCACGTCCTGCCCTTCGGCGCCAAGCTGGCGTCGGTGCCGAACGACTTCACGATCATGCGGTTCCCGGACCGCACGCGTGACTTCGTCTACATCGAGCATTCCGCCGGCGGTCTGTACCTGGACGACGTCAAGGACTTCAACATCTTCGTCGACGCCTGGGACAGGCTGCGCGGCGCCGCGCTGGAACGGCAGGAGACACGCCAGTTCCTCAAGGAGCTCGCCGAGGTCTACCGCAGGCAGATGCAGGCCTGACCGTCGGCAGAAGGTGAAAGCGCTTCTATACCAAGCAGGCCGGAAGTAAGCCGACCAGCGAAACAGGCGGACCTGTGCGACCGCTTACTTCCGGTCGGATTGGTATCTACCGGCACTGTAAGGTGACGTCCTTCGCTGTCTTCGCCTGCCGAAGGGAATCCCGGGCATGACGCAGATCCCCGAGCCGGACGCCCCCGAGGGTGTCGACCTCGAACGTCCCAACGCCGCCCGCATCTACGACTGGTTCCTCGGCGGCACCGCGAACTGGGCCATCGACCGCGAGTTCGCCGAGCGGGCCGTGCAGACGTTCCCGATGATCAAGACGGTGGCGCGGACGAACCGTGAGTTCCTCGGGCGGGGTGTGCGCTACCTGGCGCGCAACGGCATCGAGCAGTTCCTGGACCTGGGATCCGGCGTGCCGACGGTCGGCAACGTGCACCAGGTCGCGGCCTCGGTGAACCCGAACGCGCGCTGCGTGTACGTCGACATCGAGCCGGTCGCGGTCGCGCATTCGCAGATCCTGCTCGAACGCGAGGGCGTCGCCGGACGGCACGCGGTGCTGCAGGGCGACCTGCGGAACCCGTCCGACATCTGGCGTCGCGCGCTGGACACCGGCGCGCTGGACCCGCAGCGGCCGATCGGGCTGATCATGGTCGGCGTCCTCTACTTCCTCGGTCCCGACGAGCCGGCGCGGCAGATCGTGCAGCAATACCTTTCGATGCTGCCGTCCGGCTCCTACTTCCTGTCCTCCCACCTGACCGGCGACGGTGTGCCGACCGGGGACAGCGACAGCCGCGACCGGATCCGCGAGCAGTACAAGGAGTCCAGCACGCCGTTCCATCTGCGCAGCCGCGCGGAGTTCTCCGGGTTCTTCGAAGGTCTGGACCTCGTCGAGCCGGGTATCGCCTGGTTGCCGGAATGGCATTTGGACGAGGCCGAATCGAAGGCCACCAAGCGGCTCGCCCCCGACCCCGCCTTCTCCGGCTCGATCGGCGGTCTCGGCCGCAAGCCCTGAGCCGCGCGCCCTGAGCGCACAATCCGAGCCAGGACAGCAAGGAGCCCCGGGTCCGCAGGTACCCGGGGCTCCCTTGTGTGGTGGGGCGGTCAGACGTGGGAGCCGAGATGGCGTGGCAGCAGCTGGCTCAGGTCGATCTGTGTCTCGAGCGGACGTGTGGTGCGGATCGGATCGTGGCGCGGTGCGCGCGGCTCCGGGAGGTCCAGCTCGGTGCTCAGGGTCGGCTGCTTGCGCAGCGGTGCCTGGATCAGGCTGAAACCGAAACGATTGCGGAGTTCGTGGGCGATCGCTCGACGTCCGGTGTGCGTGTGTTCCTGCTCACGGCGGAACAGCGAAGTGAGCCGGACAGCCATTGGGATCACACCCCCAGTTCTGGTCGTGGGTACCGGTTCGGCCCGGTTCCCTGCAAGCCGAGGCAGCCTTCGCAGGGCATCCCCATGCCCGGCCGGACCCACTCGACATCGGCACGGGGAAGCGTTTCCCCGCAGCGTCCGGTGATCAACGCGCCGGTGTCCGCAACAGCGTCAGCAGGGAAAACATGCACTACGCGGCGGGATTCGCCCACGGTCCCCCGTGCGAGCCTGCCCACAACCAGCGCGCCCGGTGGCGCGCTGTCCTGGATGATCACGCTGATCCTCCCCCATGAGGTCGGCGGTGGTTGGGTCGCGGTCCGCGAGCTTGTCGCTCATTGCCATCGAGCTACGAGTTGCTGGCAACTTACGAACAACCGTTGCCCCGGCCGCTGCGATTAATCCTACAACTGGAATAATCTTCATGTCGAGGTCAAGACGAGTTGATCACCCGCTTGGCCGCGCGGACTAGTCCATAGAGCTGAAGAAAGACCCGGGGACGTGCGGCTTTGATCGAAGTGACGACCGCGCCCCCACCGAAGCCCGGAGGTACGACCCATGGCGGATTATCCGTCGGTAGCGGATTACGATCCGAACACGGCCGTGTCCCTGTTTGACGAGTCCGCTTGGGAGAAGTCGTTCGTCAGCGAACCCAACGGCGGGAACTGCGTCGAGGTCAACCTGGGTAGAGAAGGCCTGGTCGGGGTGCGGGACACCAAGCTCGAGGGCAGCCCCGTCTTCGTGTTCGACGCGGGGGAGTGGGAGGCCTTCGTCGTCGCGGTGAAGGCCGGGCAGTTCGACCTGCCCGCCGCCTAGTTTCACCCCGCCGCGTCCTGGTCTACACCAATCGGGTGATGTTGCTCACTTCTGCCCGAATTCGCTCGGTGAATTGCCCTGGAAACCCGTGAAGGCCGTCTCGGAAGTTCGAGACGGCCTTCACGAACACTCACGGTTACGCGATGGCGGGCAATCCACCCCCGCGGAGCCGGGCGCGGGTACGGCGCCAGGCGATGACGACCAGCGCCGCGAGTACGAGCAGCGGAATGGTGCTGATCGCCCAGCTGACGCCCATCGGCGGGCCGGGCTGTTCGAGGACGTGCACGGCGGGCAGTTCGCCGGTGCCCGTCCCGGCGGGCCCGGTGATCGTGAACTTGAACTTCCAGTCGCCCTGCGCCTGCAGCGAGCGGATGTCCAGGCCCCACACGTCGAGCTTGCGCGGATGCCGGGCCATCGGCTGCGGCCGGTTGTACCTGCCGTATTCCGGGTTGAACAGCGACAGCGTCCCGGACTTGTCGGCGATGCCGCCGTCCGGGATGAAGGTGAAGTCCAGCGACTGCATCGCGCGCAGCGGCCACGTGCTGAACCCGACCGTCATCCCGTACGGCCCGGCTTGCACGCGCTCGGTGTGCACGATGTTCACCGGCTCGTAGGCGTTGGCGGGTGCCGCAGACAGGAACAGCAGACCGGCCACGGCGCACAACGCCAGCAATGTCCTACGCATGCGCGTCCTCCCCCTTCCGCGCGGGCGCCAGCAACCGCAGCATCCCGCCGAACCGCCACCCGGCGAACCCGCCGAGCAGCCCCAGCACGCCACCCGCGACGCCGGTCGCCAGCACGACCACGGTCTCCGGGTGGTACTTCGAGTAGATCCAGGCGGTCTGGACCACCAGCGTCGCCCCGATCAGCAGCCCGCCGACGCCGCCCGCGATGACCGAAACCCGGCCGGCGTGCCAGCCGCGTTTCGTGCCGAGCAGGAACAGCACCTCGAGCACGGCCGCGATCGGCAGCAGGAGCATCGGCATGAGCGACGGCATCTCCGGTACGCCGCTCACGTAGTCCCGCACCGGAAGGCCGACCATGTCCGCGTACGCGCGGGCCGCCCACGGCGAGAACCACCAGAACACCCCCTGCAGCACCACGAGCCCGGCCGCGGTGGCGACCGCGGCGCCGGGACGGCGCAGGAAACCCGCCGCGGTCGTGACGAACAGGACCGACAGCAACGCGGTGGCGGCGCGGGTGACCTCGACCGGGTCGAGGTCGACCTGCTGCAGCCCGAGCACGGTCACCGCGCTGAAGGCCAGCAGCACCGACAGCGAACCGAGCGTCCCGACGACACCCCAGCGGTGTTCGTGGGCCGAGGCGAACACCATCGTGGTGCCGATGATCGAGATCGTGATCGACAGCAGCAGCCCGATGTGCGGCGGCGAGTCGATGACCGCGTCGAAGCCGTACAGCCCGTGCCACCACTGGTCCCACAGCCCGTACAGCAGGAACGACGCCGCACCCGCACCGGAGACGAGGTAGCCGAGCGGCGCGGCGAACGTCCGGCCGAACACGTTGATCGCGCGGCCGCCGATCCGCGGGTCGACCGGTCGCCCTGCCCGTCGCGCCGCGGTCGTCATCAGGACGACGGCGAGGCTCGCCAGCCCGACGATCGCGCTGCCCGCGTACAGGAACAGGTGCGGCAGCGTGAAGAACGTGTCGGGCCCTACGTCGCTGTGCCACTGGATGTCCCAGGTGAGCCCGACCAGCGAGACCACCGAACCCCCGAGCACCGTGCTCGCCGGCGCGAGCCCGGTGCGTGCCCGTTTTGCCGTCGTGACCACGCGGGCCCCCGACGCGGTGAGATCCATCCCCCGACCTCCTTCTTTGTTTATTTGACGAGCAAGGGAAAGACGACATTCGCGGACCCGGCGGGCCCGCGCAGCGACACGGTGAGCTCCCATTGGCCGGCCATCGGCAGGCCGACGTTGGCGCGGTAACGGCCCGGCCCGTCGGAGCCGGCGGCCACCGGGGTGAGCGCGTGCCCCATCTGCGGCATCACCGGCTCGACGGTCACGGTGTCCGCGGCCGGTCCGGTGACTTCGAGCGCGAAGTCGTTCCCGCCGATCCGCGGCTGCTCGCCGGTGATCCGCACTGTGTACGGACCCGATGTCGTCTCCGCGGACACCGGCGTGGACGAACTCCCGCTCCAGAACAGCCACGCGAGCACGCCCGCGACGATCAGCGCGACGACCACGATCAGCACGACCGGCCGTCGGCGGGCAGGCGCCGCCGGGGTGGCGGTCGCGTCGGTGCCGGTCACCGTCGGCCTCCTTCCGTACCCGGCGCCGCGGCCGGGACGTCGATCGTGACGGGCACGGTGAGCACCGAGAACCCGCGTTCGGCCTGCAGCCACAGCCGGTACCGGCCGGGCGCGGCGAAGGTGTAGGTGAACGGGACGTCCGGGCCGTAGGCGGCGACGGTCTCGTCCGGTTTCCCGGTCATCCCGGCCACGAACGGCGGCATCGCGTGCACATGGGCCCAGGTCGGCGCGGTCGCGGCGGCCGCGCCGATCCGGTCGGGGCCCGGCAGCGGGCCGACGACGATGAGGTGGCCGAGCATGCCCAGCCACGGCTGGAGGTCGGCGGTGCCGAACCTCGCGGTGATCGTGACCGGTACGCCCGGCGCGACCGCGGTCGTGGTGATCTCGACCGGCGTCCCGTCGACGACGCGCTTGCCCGGGCCGTCCGGAACCTTTGCGGGGTCGGAACTTTCGCCGGCATCGACGTCCACAGTGGACCGGACGAGCTGGACGCCGCCGCCCCGCCGGGCGAGTTCCGCGGAAACGGCGTAGGTGCCCGGTTCCGGTGGCACGAAGCGGACCCGGTAGTCGCCGGGCGCGACGCGGACCGGGTGCAGATGCCACAGTCGCCCGGACGGTGAGATCACGACGAGGTGGACGAGCGCGTCGTCGTGCACGAGCAGGTCGTCGGCCGGGCGGCCGGTCGATCCGTCGGTGAACGCGAGCCGCAGTTCTGCAGGGTGTCCCGATTTCGCGTCGTCGGCGTGCACGGCGAAGTTCACCGGCGGCCTTGAGTAATCCACTATGGACAGTTGGGCGTTGGCGTACGGATCGGTGACGTTGTCGAGCGTCGGGTCGAGCTGTGTGCCGGGCGAGGGTGGGGGTGGCGTGCCCGACGAGAGCAGTGCTCCGGTCACCGCGACGGCCAGCGCGGCGACCATTCCGCCCGCCGGGACGAGCGCGTAGCCGGTGCGTCGTGACCGGATCGCCACGACCAGTGCGAGCACGAGGAACACCCCGGCGGCGACGAAGCCGCCGTATGCCGCCTTTTCCCACGGCGGGACGACCCTGGCCGCGACGATGAACGGGATCGTCGCGGCCGGGCCGGTGCCGTCGCCGATCGCGAGTTCCCACGGCCCGGGCTGTTCGACGCGCAGCTGGCCGCCGTACACACCGGGCGTCGCACCGAGCTGGATGTCGGTTTCCGAGCGCACCGCACCGGCCGCCGACGCCCGCAGGCGCAGCGATCCCGGGGCGCTGCCCGCGTGCGTGACGACGTCGACGTGCAGCGGTCCCGGCGTGATGTCGACACGGCGGATGATGACGGTCAGGTCGCGGGTGCCCAGCGTCTGCGCCACCTGGACGTCGTTCCCGACGGGTGCGCCGTCGGCGTACGCGACGCCGCCGCCGAGCGCGAACCCCAGTGCGCACAGCAAGAACAGCAGCGCCGTGCGCCGCCGGTGTGGTTTCGTCCCCATTGTCGGCTCAGTCAACCGGTCCGTGCCGGGGAAAGCGTCACGGAGCTGGGGGAATTCCCATCCCCAGTGCGGGGGACCCCGCCCCTGACCGAGGGTGGGGATACGCCTTAGCCCATCAGGAATCCGCGCAGCTGTGCCACGACTTCTTCGGGTTGCTCCTCGGGAAGGAAGTGCCCGCACTCCGGGATCGCCGAGCCGGTGGCAGCCGGTGCGTACTCGCGCCAGATGTCGAGCACCGGCAGCTTCCCGGTGAGTCCGTTGGCACCCCACAGCGCGAGCAAGGGCATGTCGAGCCGGTTGCCCGCGTCGAAATCGGTGTCGTCGTCGGTGGCGTCGGCGGGGAAGGACGCGCGGTAGTCGTCGAAGCCCGCCCGCAACGCGCCGGGCGCGGAGAACGCGCGGACGTATTCCTCGACGTCCTCGGGACGCAGGCCCTGCCGCTGGTAGGTCCAGCGCTCGAAGAAGTAGCCCAGGTAGGCCGCGATGTTCTGCCCGGCGAGGAGTTCCGGAAGGTCGGGCTGGAGGTGGAACAGCCAGTGCCAGTAACCCGCGCCGAGTTCGCTGTCGAGCCGTCGCCACATCTCGCGGGTCGGGATGATGTCCAGCACCGCGAGCCGCTCGACCTGGTCCGGCCGGTCCAGCGCCCAGCGGTGGGCGACGCGTCCGCCCCGGTCGTGGCCGGCGACGGCGACCCGGTCGAAGCCCAGGTGCGTTGCCAAAGCCGCGACGTCGGCCGCCATCGTGCGCTTGTCGTAGCCGTCGCGCGGTTTGTCGGTGCGCCCGTAGCCCCGGAGGTCCGGCGCGATGACGGTGTGTGTCTCGGCGAGCGGGCCGATGACCCGGTGCCAGCAGTGCGAGGTCTGCGGCCAGCCGTGCAGCAGGAACAGCGGCGGCCCTTCGCCCGCGCGCAGGTAGTGCGTCCGGAGTCCGTTGACCGGCGCCATGGCCGAGGTCGCTTCTAACCTGTTCATGGGGTTAGAGGGTAGAGAAGTTCCTAACCTGCGACAAGGGTTAGGATGAGACCATGCGCGGTCCGGACACCGAATGGGTCTTCGACGGCGGCAGGCCCTGCCTCGACCTGGTCAACACCCTCCGCTCGCGGCACCTCGGCGGCGTCGAGCTGTTGACGGGCCAGGACGCGCTCGCCGAATGGCTGGAACTCGCGGGCTTCACTGTCGGCGCGACCTCGGTGACCAGCGGGCATCTCATCGCCGCGCGGGCGCTGCGGGAAGCGGTCGACAAGCTGCTGCTGGCGGTGGCCGAGGGCGAGGCGCCGCGCCCCGCCGATGTCCAGCTGATCAACGAGGCCGCCGCCGCGGCGCCACCGTTGCCGCCGCGCCTGCGGGTCGAAGACGGCGGCGTGCGCCGGGAAGTCCCGCCGCCGCCTGATCCGGTCGCGTCCGCGTTCGCGGTGCTGGCCGTCGACGCGATCGAGCTGGCGGCGGGGGAGGCCGCCGTGCGGATCTGCGCCGCCGACGACTGCGGCCTGCGGTTCTGTGACGCCTCGCCACGCCGGACCCGGCAATGGTGTTCGATGGCTCGCTGCGGCAACCGCGCAAAAGCGCGGGCGCACTACGCGCGAACGAAGAACCGGTAAGCGCGTGGATGGGCGCGCAGCCAGACGTTGAGCCACCCGACCGCGCGCATAGGCGCCGAACGCAGCGAAACCGGTACCAGCGCGCCGATAACCCTTACGGCGGCGGCAAAACGCTCGAAGCGCCGTTGATCTTTTTCTGTCCACTGCAGACCGAGACGTGCGCGGAACCCTGGCGGCAGGGTGGCGCGGATGAGGAACAGCTGCGCGTGCCGCAAGGGGATCCACCACGAATCGGGTAGCCAGCGCACCGGTTTCCGCACCGTGCGAATGGTTTCCAGTAGCGTGTCGATCGCCCCGTTGCGCTCGAACCCGGCGACCATCTCGTCGTAGTAGTGCTCGAACGCCGCCCAGTCTGGCGGGATGTCCTGTTCCCGGACCCCGAGAATCCGGCCGACGTCGCACATCTGCGCGTAATATTCGTCCAATTCGGACGGTGACAGCGGACTGCCGAAAAATCGTTGTGCGTCAACGGGTGCCTTGACGAGCGTGGCGTGCACCCAGGCGTAGGCGTGCGGGTTCAGCGCGCTGTAGCGGCGGTCCTCGTCGATCCCGGTGAACGTCCGGTGCAGCTCTCGCAAGCGGTCCGCTTCGAACCGTGCGCCTTGTTCGCCGCCGTAGACGTAGATCGACAGCGACGCGACGGTGCGCATCAGCCGTGTCCACGGATCCTCGGTGTAGTTCGAGTGGTCCCGCACGCCCGCCGCGACCACCGGATGCGCGACCTGGAGCAGCAGTACCTGTTCCGCCAGCAGCCCGTCGCGGAAGTCGCCGAAGTACCGCCACGCCGCCGTGCCCTTGCGGATCGGGACCGCCATTTCAGTCCTGGGCTCCGCGTAGCAGCATCATCAACGGTTCGGCCGCGGGCACCGCGCTCGCACCGGTCGCGAGACGGCGCAACTGCAATCCGGCGATCAGGGCGACGACGGGACCCGCCAGGCGCTCGGCGTCGGGAACGTGCAGTGCGCGCAGGATCGTCACGGCGAGTTCGTCGTACGCCGCGAAGCACCGCTCCGACGCCTCGCGCAGATCAGGGTCACGTGCCGCTTGCAACCACAGCTCGTGGGGGGCCAGTTCCTGAGTGCCGAACGGCAGCTCCGCGATGACGTGCTCGACGACGATCGCTGCCTGCTCGACGCTCAGCCCTGCCTCGCGGTAGCCCTCGACGAGGCCGGCCAGCTTCGCCGTCTCCTCCTCGGCGAACAGCAGCATCGCCTCGCGCAGGAGTTCGGTCTGGCTGGGGAAGTGATAGGTGAGCGTGCCGAGCGAGACACCGGCGGCGGCGACGATCCGGCGGTTGGTGAGGCCGCCGACGCCGCGTTCGCCGACCACCGTGAGCGTGGCGCGCAGGATGGCTTCCCGGGTGCTCACCAAGCCGTCGCGGGCTGCCGGTCGGGCCACCGTTCGACCTCTTCCAGTTGCGCGGCAAGGGAAATCAGCCGCTCTTCGGCATGCGACGGGCCGAGCAGCTGGGCGCCGATGGGCAGCCCGTCTCCCGTGAGCCCGGCCGGGACGTTGATCCCCGGCCAGCCCAGGATATTCCACGGCCACGCGTACGGGCAGGCCGCGGTGATCGCCTGATCGGTCTGCCAGCTGGTGAGCCCGTCGAAACTGCCGATCGCCGGTGGCGGGGTCGCGGTCGTCGGGGTCAGCAGGACGTCGACGCTGCCGAACACCGAGCCGATCTTCCGGTGCAGCAACGGTTCCGCGCCGCGCGCGAGACGCAGCGCCAGCCCGCCGAGCAGGGTGCCCTGGCGTGCGTTGCCCCGGGTGCGCGGGTCGAGCAGGGCGCGGTCGGGGACACGAGTGGTCCAGTCGCGCACCCCGGCGAGCGAGCGCGGCAGGAAGCTCAGCCCGATCAGCCGGTAGTCCGGCTCGATCTCGACGATCTCGTGGCCCAGGCCCGCCAGTGCCTCGGCGAGCCGCCGTGTCGCCGCGTTCACCACCGGGTCGAGCCGAGTTTTCGTTGCGGTGAAAGGAATCCGGGTGGACAGTCCAATGCGGAGGGTGCCCGGCGCTCGGCGTGCCGCGGACTGGAACTTCTCCCGCGTCCCCGCCGCGACGTCGAGCAGGAGTGCGGCGTCGGCGACTGTCCTGGCCAGCGGGCCGAGCACGGTGAGGCCGTGGAACAGTTCGCCGTCGGTGGGGATGCGGCCGCGCTGGGGCTTGATCCCGACCAGCCCGGTCCACGCCGCGGGGATCCGGATCGACCCCGCGCCGTCCGAGCCCAGCGCGGCGGGGACGACACCGGCGGCGACCGCGGCCGCCGAGCCGCCGGACGAACCGCCCGGCGTGTGCCCGGTGTGCCATGGGTTGCGGGTGGCGCCGAACGCCGGGCCCTCGGTGAACGGCCATTGACCCAGCTCGGGCGTGTTCGTCTTGCCGATGATCACCGCACCCGCGTTCCGGAGCTGGGTGACGGCGGGGGAGTCCGCGGTGGCGGCCGGGAACTCGCCGGGGCAGCCGAACGCCGTCGGCAGGCCGGTGATGTCGATGTCGTCCTTGATCGCGATCGGCACGCCGAGCAGCGGGGCGCGCTCGCCGTCGGCGAGCTTGCGGTCTGCCTCGGCGGCTTCGCGCAGGGCGTCGTCTTCGCGAAGGTGGCGGAACGCGTTGAGGACGGGCTGGCTCGCCTTCGCGCGCTCGAGCGCCGCTGCGGTGAGTTCGACGGAGGTGACCGCGCCCTCGGCGAGGCGGTGCGCCTGATCGGCGAGCCCGGCGAACGTGAGGCCGGTCTGCGGGGTTGCGGTCATGACTGCTCCCGTCTCGTTCGTTCGAACGAACAATACCACCGTTCACGCGCTGTTCGCCCGCTCGTGACCCGGGACGGGGCCGCACCGAGGGACGCCCCAGGTGCGTTGAACGCACCGAGGGACGCCCTTGTCGCGCTGGATGCACCGAGGGCGTCCCTCGATGCCTCGGCAGGCCGACGGCTACGGTCACGTTCGGAGCAGGTTGGACACCGAGACCGCGGAGGCACGATGACGTACGACCTGGACGGCTTCCCCAGCGCGGCGCTCGACGCCGTACCCCGCGTCGATCTCGGTGGCCTGCCCACCCCGCTGCTGCCCGCACCGCGCCTCGGCGAAGCGCTCGGCCTGCCGAACCTGCTGCTCAAACGGGACGACGTGCATCCGCTGGGCGTCGGGGGCAACAAGCTCCGCAAGCTGGAGTTCCACCTCGGCGCCGCGCTCGCCGCGGGCGCGGACACGGTCGTCACCTTCGGCGCGTTGCAGACCAACCACGGTCGTCAGACCGCCGCGGCCTGCGCGAAGCTCGGGCTGCGCTGCGAACTGGTCCTCACGGCAAAGGTCCCGCGCTCGGGCGAGGCCTACGAGCGTTCCGGGAACCTCTCGCTCGATCGGCTCTTCGGCGCCCGGGTCCACGTCTGCGCAGACGGCGAGGAGACCGGCCGCGTCTACGACCGGCTGATCGCCGAAGCCGCCGCCGAAGGCCGCAAGGTCGCGACGGTCCCGGTCGGCGGTTCCGACGGTCTCGGGACTCTCGGCTACGTCGCGGCGACGCGCGAGCTGGCCGTCCAGCTCGCCGATCTCGGGATCGAACGGGCCCGCGTCGTCGCACCGCATGCAAGCGGCGCCACGTCGGCCGGGATCACGCTGGGCAGCGCGCTGCTGGGCGGTCTCGATGTCGATGTCGCCTGCGTCAGCCATCCGCTCGACGAAGCCACCGAGAACCTGGCGCAGCTGGTCGCCGAGGCTGCCGCGCTGCTGGACGTCGCCCCGCCCGCGCTCGACCACGTGCGGATGAGCGACAGCACGATCGGCCCCGGCTACGGCGTCCCGACCGACGAGACCTGGGCGGCCCTACGGCTTTTCGGCCGGACCGAGGGCGTCGTGCTGGACCCGGTCTACACCGGCAAGGTGGGCGCCGCGCTCGTCGAATGGGCTGCGCAGGGCCGCTTCGCTCCGGCCGACCACGTCGTGTTCGTGCACACCGGCGGGCTGCCCGGCCTGTACGGCTACGCGCCCGAATTCGCCGCCGCGGTCGAGACCGGTTACCTCGGCGATGCGGGCGACGCGCAGTAGGCCGCACAGCAGGAAGACGTCGGCGACGAGCAGCAGCTTCTGCGTGATCCCGATCGGCAGGCTGTTGGCCAGTACGTGGAAGACCCCGTGGTAGGCCTCGTCCAGGCGCACCAGGACGAAGCTGAGCCCGAACAGGCCGAACGCGGCGGCGGTCAGCCGCAGCCGCCGGACGACCAGTGCGCGCTCCGGACGTCCGCGCAGTGTGTCCAGCATCGAGAAGGCCGCGCCCGGCAGGCTGAGGAACGCGATCAGGCACGAGTACAGGTGGATCTCGCCGCTGACCGGGTCCGGGGCCGCCGGATAGCTCGCCGGGAAGGCCGCAGCCGTGGCCAGGCCCAGCGCCCAGAGCACCAGCAGCAGCCGCGCCGTCCGGGACAGCTGGACCCCGGCACCGTGCAGCGCGCCGAGCACCGCCAGCGATCCGATGGTCATCGACAGCATGCTCGCCGCGAGCATGCCGGTGCCGCGGTCGGTGAAGGCGTAGCTGGACAGTGTGTCGTAGACCGGATCGTGCGAGCTGATCACGTGCAGCACCGTGATCGTGAACAGGCTCCAGCCGATCCCCGCGATCGCGACGAGGGGGCCCCGGGGCCCGCCCAGTCGCCGACCCCCCCCCCCCCCAAAAAACCCACTACAAACTGGCTGGCCCCCCCCCCCGAGGCGGAATCGGTCAAAAA
>NZ_JBHYIK010000055.1:32176-53479 GCF_042739735.1 Amycolatopsis sp. NPDC059027
GGTCTCGACCGTGGCGCCTCTCCCCGCTCCTCCTGAATCCCCATGTATCCAGGTTCGTCGCCCGCGACGCGTTCGTGATCAGGGAAGACCCTGAATTCCCCCGGAAGCCTGATATCAGGCGGTGAAGTCCACCACAACGAGCGCCTGGTCGTCGTGCCGTTTCGCGCGGGGCCAGCGTGTGCCGTCCGGGTCCTGCTTCTCGGCGGTGCGGACGGCGTCGAGTACCGCGTCCGGACCGTTCGCGCGGGCGAGACCCAGCGCTTCGGGCCAGTCGAACAGGTGGTATTCGTCGACCCCGATCGCGACCCCGTCACTGGCCAGCAGCGCGACGTCCACCGCCGACCTCGGCCAGGTTCGCCGCACCGCTTTCGCGGCCGCGCCGGGATCCGCTTCGGCGACCCAGAACCCGTCGTCGGCGTTGCGCCTGCGCCGGACGTCCGCGCCGGTCTGGAGCTTGCCGCCGTCCCGCAGTGCGACGAGCCGGTCGTCCGACACGACGTCCAGCTTGGTGCTGCCGAAGCGCCCGAAGGCGACTATCGGGCTGTCCGCGAGTACCAGCGCCTCGACCTCGTCGGGCTGCCAGCGCAGCATCGCGACGGTGCTCGATGGCGCGTTCCCGGGTCGCAGCCCGTGCTCCGCGGCGACGTCGGCGATCGACGCGGCGAGCACGTCGGCCAGGTCCGCGTCCGGTTCGGCGTGCAGGCCGGCGGCGAGCCGGTCGGCGAGCAGCCCGGCGTACCAGCCGCCGGGGGGCAGGTCAGGGTGCGGTGAAGTGGCGCCGTCGAGCAGGAGGACCGCGTTGTCCAGCACCACGACGTGGTCCTCGGTGGGGCGGTCTGCGCCGTCGGTGCCGACCCCGGCCCGTTCGGCGATCGCGATGTCGGGCATCCCGCGACTGTAGTACGGCGTCAACTGAGGTTGACATCCTCGGCGATGTCAACGTAAGTTGACAGCATGACTGAGGCAACGGACCTGGCCGCGCGAGCGGGCGATCGCGATCCCCGGGTGGGGCTGCGCGCCGTCGCCGCGCTCCGGCGGCTGCTGGAGCAACTGGAGGCCGTGCAGGTGCGCAGCGCGCGAGTGCACGGGTGGTCGTGGCAGGAGATCGCCGCCGAGCTGGGGGTCAGCAGGCAGGCGGTCCACAAGAAGTACGGGAGGCACTGATGTTCGAACGGTTCACCCCCGACGTCCGGTTCGCGCTCGTCGACGCGCAGCGGCTCGCCACCGAGATGGGCTCACGGGAGATCGAGCCGCTGCATCTGCTGGCAGAACTCGTCCGCAGCGCCGACAGTGACGCGTCCCGCCTGCTCACGCGGCTGGGCGTCTCGCGGGACGACATCGCGGGGGAGCTGGAGCGGTTCCGTCGCCGCGGCGGGATCACCGACACCGACGCCGAGGCGCTGACGGAGCTGGGCATCGACGTCGAGCAGATCGTCGAGCGGGTCGAGCAGACCCACGGTCCCGGCGCGCTCGCGGGACCGGGGCAGGGCCGCCGGGGCAAGCGCACGCTGCCGTTCGCCCCGACGACGAAGAGACTGATCGAGGGCTGCCTGCGGCAGGCGATCGAGATCGGGGACAAGACCCTCGGGCAGGACCACCTCCTGCTCGCGCTGGCGGCACAGCAGGGGGTCGCCGCCGACCTGCTCGCCCGGCACGGCGCCGACTATCCGACGCTGCGCCGGGCGATGCGGGAACGCAAGGCCGGCTAATGTGCGCCGTCTGGGCACCGTCGGTCCGGTTCCTCCTCTGGCAGGTCTTCCGTGCCGGGAGCTTCGGGACCGCGCCAGGTCACCAGCGGCAGGAGGGCCTGGGCGAGCGGGCCGATGGCCAGCGCGTAGAACACCGTCCCCACGCCGACCGACCCGCCGAGCAGCCAGCCCGCGGCGAGCACGGTCACCTCGATCCCGGTGCGCACCAGCCGGACGGACCAGCCGGTGCGCGCCGCGAGGCCGGTCATCAGCCCGTCGCGCGGGCCGGGGCCGAGGCGGGTGCCGACGTAGACCGCCGTCGCGACGCCGTTGAGCACCACCCCGCCGACCAGCAGCGTGATCTGCCAGGCGAGGACGTGCTGGTCCGGTAGTACGGCACGGACCAGGTCGACGACGATCGAGATGACCACGATGTTGGCGACCGTCCCGATGCCGGGCCGCTGCCGGATCGGGATCCACAGCAGGAGCACGGCGACGGCGATGATCGCGGTGAGCGTGCCGAAACTCAGGCCGGTCAGTTTGTTGAGGCCGTCGCTGAGGACGTCCCACGGGGCGAGGCCGAGGTGTGCCCTGGTCATCATCGCCATGCTCGTGCCGTACAGGGCGAGGCCCGCGAGCAGCTGTGCACTGCGCCGCACGGGGGCATGGGTGATCCGGACAGGGCGGAGATCGAGTTGTGCCACGCCTCCACTATCAGGGGCAAGTGGTCTTGAATACCATGGCCAATTCGTCATAATTGGCCTTATGCAACCCCAGATCCCACCAGGTGGACGGATATCGGGCCCTCGATTGGCTGGTTTGCTGGGTTCCTGGCGGCAAGGTGGCTCGCGGCACGGAGCCGCCGACCTCGCGGCAGCCATCGAACTGCACGTCCTGGACGGGCCCCGCCCCCACCCGCCCCCGCCGCCCCCCCCCCGGGGGCGGGCCCCGGCCCCGGGGATCAGCCGGACGCTGATCGGCGCCGCGCTCGACCGGCTGCGGGAGAGTGGGATCGTGGCCAGCCGCCGGGGTGCCGGATCGTGGGTCGCGGCACCACGGCGGGGCAGCGGGCCGCTGGTGCCCTCCGGCGACGACCTGATCTGTCTCGCGCGCGCGGCGCCGTCGGCGCTTCCCGGCATGGCCGGGGTGCTCGACACCGCCCGCCGGGCACTTACCGAGCACCTCGGCGAGCACGGCTACTACGAGCGCGGGCTGCTGGCGTTGCGGGAACGCATCGCGCAGCGCTATACCGACCGCGGGCTGCCCACCTCGGCGTCGCAGGTGATGGTGACCAACGGCGCCCATCACGCGTTCGTGCTGGTCCTGCGCATGCTGGCCGGACCGGGGGACCGGGTGCTGGTCGAGCAGCCGACCTACCCGAACGCGCTGGAGGCCATCCGGTCCGCGCATGCCGTCCCGGTGCCGGTCGCGCTCGACCCGGCGGGCGCGCGAGGCTGGGACATCGCCGGGATCGAGGCCGCGGTGCGCCAGGCGGCACCCCGGCTGGGCTACCTCGTGGTCGACTTCCACAACCCGACCGGACTGCGGCTCGACGCGGAAGGCAGGGAGCGGCTGGGCGCGCTCCTGGCCAGGACCAGGACGCCGGTGGTCGTCGACGAATCCCTGGTCGAACTGGACTACGAGGGGGACCCGGTGGACGGGCCGCCACCGCTGGCCGCGTCGGCGGGGGACCTGGCGATCACCGTCGGTTCGGCCTCGAAGTCGCATTGGGGCGGCTTGCGGATGGGGTGGATCCGGGCGTCGGAGGACATGCTGGGCAGGCTGGTTTCGTCGCGGTTCGCCGTGGATCTCGGCTCGCCGGTGTTCGAACAGGTCGTGCTCGCGGAATTGCTCGCCGAGGCGGGCTTCGGGATGCTGGCGCAGCGCCGCGAGGAGTTTCGTGCCCGCAGGGACGGGCTGGCCGAGGCGTTGAGCTGGTACTGCCCGGATTGGACGTGGACGCTGCCGCCGGGTGGCCTGTCGCTGTGGTGCCGGCTGCCGGAGCCGATGAGTACCCGGCTCGCGGTGGCGGCGGCCGGGCACGGGGTGCAGATCGCGCCCGGTTCGCGGTTCGGTGCCCACGGTGGGCTGGAACGCTGGCTGCGCCTGCCCTTCGCCCAGTCACCGGATCGGCTCTACGAAGCCGTTCGGCGGCTCAGCGCCGCAGCGTCCGCGGTTCGCGGCACGCCCGCCCCCACCGCCACCGAAATCCCGATCGCCTGAAACGACGACAACCGGTGCGCTGGATGGGGTCCGGTCCGGCCGCTCCAGGGATGGGCGGCGGTCGATGGGCATCCAGCGCACCGGCTGTTCGTGCCCGCCCCGGCGTCAGCCGGTGCGGGCACCGCGGCGGGGGGGCGGCGCCCCCCCCCCCCCCGCCCCGCCGCCCCCCCCCGCGCCCGCGGTGCGGGTGGCTCCGGGCCTTGACGGTTTCCCGTTCGGCGCGGTGAACGAGAACCCCCGGAGCACACCCGGTGTGGGTGCCCGGGGGGGGGGGGGGGGGGGGGCCCCGGGCCCGGGCCCCCCCCCCCCCGGGGGGGGGGGGCGGGGCGGGGACGGTTTGTGGGGGATACCCGAGGGAGGCGCGGGGGGCGCGGCGCCCCCCCGCCCGCGGGGGGGGGGGGGGGGGGGGGGGGGGGGGGGGGGGGGGCCGGCCCGCGGGGGCCACCAGGACCCGATCCAGCCGGGCGCGGTCGGCCGGTCGGGAAGCTGATGGGTCGAGAACCCCTGGTGTCGTCGAGGGAACACAGCAGACGTGAAGAAGTCACGGATAATGTGCTGTATCAGGGAAAACGTCGCGGACAGCCGCGGCCAAGGCCCGAAAGTTGATCTTGTTTTGGGCGTTCTTCTCCCCGCTGACCCGGTTTGGTGGTCAGTCGGGGGAGGTCGCGGGAAGGGCTGCTTCCCGGCCCGCGCCGTCGGCCGCGTGGTCGCGGCTGACGCCGATCAGGCGGAGCTGGGTGACAGTCGCCTCGTCGGTGTGCACGGCCAGCGGCTGGCGGGTACCGCCGGCGCTGTCGTGGCTGGTGCTGATGCTGGTCGAGGGCGCGACGACCGGCGCGTTCGGGGCGCCGGGCAGGCCGCCGCCTCCGCCGCCCCCGTCGGTCCTGGCGTGCGTGCCGGAATCGCGCGGCCGGTCCGGCGCGGTGGCGGTGGCGGCTGGTGTCTCCTGATGCCACCCGGATGCCCGCGGCGCCGGATCGGACGTGGCGGGGTACTGCGATGAGCCGGCCGCCGGGGTCGCCGGCGCGGCGGGGAGCGCGGCGGGCAGTGCCACGATCGGGCGTGCTTCGCCGGGCACGGTGATCTGGATGGCCGGCCGCGTCGCGGTGACGGTGCCGCTGCCGGACGTTCCGCCACCGGAGAACACCGGGTCGAGGATGTCGTCGAGCGGTGCCCGCACGATGGGGCCGGGTTCGCAGGATGGTGCTGTCGGCGGCGAAGCGAGCGGCGGCAGCACGGTGCCGACGGCGCCGGTGATCGTGTCGACCACGCCGCCCAGGGTGTCGCCGACGAGGCCGACCAGGCCGCCGACGAGCCCGCCGAGCAGTCCGGGCCCCTGCCGCGGCTGTGCTTGCGGCGTGTCGGCGGCAGGCTGGGTGTCGGCTGCTTCAGGCGTCGACGTCGCAGGGCTTTGCCGCTCGGCTGTTCGCGCGCTGTCGGGATCCGGCGTGCTGCTGCCCGCTGCGGGGCTTGGTGGCGCGGATGCCGCGGGTTCGCTCGGCGGCTGGGGAGCCGTCGACACGGCGGTGTGCCGCTGTGCGACCACCTGCCCGCTCGCGCTCGTGCTCCTGGCCGCGATCGACCGCCCGGAACCGCTTTCTTCGGACGCAGTGTCCGTTGTGGACGAACCGGTGGACGGAGTGGTGGGCGAAGTCGCCGGCGAGTCGGCGGGCGACCTGTGCTGGCGATGAGGCCGCGTCGCGTGCGCGTCCGCGTGCGAAGCCGAAGACGAGGCCGGTGTGGCGACGGCGGTGTCACCGGGCGACCCCGGGACGTCGTCGGCCGACGCGGCGGAGTTCGAGAGCGCGGCGCCGAGCAGCCAGCCTGCCAGCGTCAGGCCGCCGGCGAGGAGAATCCGGGCTGCGGGCCGGGGCAACGGGGCCGCCCACGGGCGTGGGCCGCGGAACCTGCCCGCGTGCGCCGGAGCGGGAACCGGGAGCGTGGCTTCTACCGGTCCGAGCGCGGGTAGCGCGATGCCGCGGCGAACTTCCGCCGTGCCAGTCACCGCCACCACCACCGTCCGCGCCTGAAGCTCAAGCGTTGCGCCACTTGAGGTTGCTCTTGCTGGGGTCTCTTCCGGCCAGGTCGCAGTTCCCCCGGTGCTCGCCCTCTTTCTAGCACCGCTGGCGAGTCTTTCATCTCTTCGGCGTTGTATCCACCCCGTAAGGCGGAACGGGCGTACCGGCTTCGGTGGCTGGTTGTCGGAAGTTGATCACTCTCAGTGTGATTTTTCCCGACTTGGAGCGGCCGACCGGGCGGCTGCGCAGAAGTACTCAAATGCCGGTTGACCTGATGTTTCCCGGATCCGTGCTGCGGAGCGTGCCGTCGAAGTCGCGTTCGGTGCTCGAATCCGGCGCTTCGCCGGGCGAGGTGGAAGGGGACGGCGGTGTGGTGGGACGAGGACTGGGACGACGCGGTGCGCAGGCTCTTCCCCGCGGTGGTGCGGCGGCTGGTGGCGCGGCACCTCGCCGAGGCCGATGCGCAGGACGCGTGTCAGGAGGCGTGGCTCGAACTCTTCCGGAAACCGTGCGCGCTGCGTGATCGTGACCGGTTGGAAGCGTGGCTCTGTACCACCGCGCGGCGTTGCTCGGCACGCATGATCGCCAGGCGGGCGCGGGAGGCCGTGGCGCTGCCGCGCTCTCCGGAACCCTCACCCGAAACCCGGGTGGTGATCGCGGAACGTGATCAGAAGCTGTGGAGCGTGGTCGCCGACCTGCCCGAGCGGTCACGGCGGCTGCTGTACCTGCTGGCGCATCGGCCGGAGCTGTCGATCGCCCAGGTCGCCGCCGATCTGGGGGTGAGCCCGGCGAGTGTCGCCACGCTGAGACGCCGTTGCTGCGAGCGTGTCCGGCGAAGACTGCAGGCCGAAGGCGTGCATCGCGGCTGAACGGATAGTGATCAGACGAGTCCGCCGGTCGGCGTCAGCCCAGTTTGCGCAATCGGGTGATGGCCTCGTCGATGACCTCGTTGCGCTTGCAGAACGCGAAACGCAGCAGGTGTTTCCACTCGTCCGGGTGATCTGTGAACACCTTGACCGGGACGGCCGCGACGCCCACTCGCTCGGGCAATTCCCACGCCAGTTCGGCGGCGTCGGTGAAGCCGAGCGGCCGGACGTCGACACAGATGAAGTAAGTCCCCGCAGTGCGGCGCACCGCGAACCCGGCGTCGGCGAGGCCCGTGGCCAGCCGGTCGCGTTTGTCCTGGAGGCTGTCGCGGAGGCCGTCGACCCAGGGCAGCTCGTGGTCCAGCGCGTGCGCGACAGCCGGTTGCAGCGGGCCGCCGGAGACGAACGTGATGAACTGCTTCGCGGCCTTCACCGCCGCGACCAGATCCGGCGTCGAGCAGACCCAGCCGATCTTCCAGCCGGTGCAGTTGAAGGACTTGCCCGCGCTCGAGATGCTCACCGTCCTCGACCGCATGCCGGGCAGCGTGACCAGCGGGATGTGTTCCGCGTCGTCGAACACCAGGTGCTCGTACACCTCGTCGGTGATCGCGATCAGGTCGCGCTCGACGCAGAGCGCCGCGAGCGCCGCCAGCTCCGCGCGGGTGAACACGGTGCCGGTCGGGTTGTGCGGCGAGTTGATCAGGATCGCGCGGGTGCGCGGGGTGACCGCGGCGCGCAACGCGTCGACGTCGAGACCGAAGCGCCCGTCGGGGCCTTCGACGAGCCCGACGACACGACGTTCGGCGCCGGCCATCGCCACCGCGGCCGCGTACGAGTCGTAGTACGGCTCGATGACGATGACCTCGTCGCCGGGCTGGGTGAGCGCGATCAGCGACGCGGCGATGGCTTCGGTGGCGCCCGCGGTGACGAGGATCTCGGTGTCCGGGTCGTACTCGGTTCCATACCGCGCCCGGTGGCTTGCGATGGCCGCGCGCAGCTCGGGCCTGCCGGGGCCGGGCGGGTACTGGTTGGCGCCGCCGTACAGGGCGTCCTTGGCCGCGTCGAGCATGCCGGCGGGGCCGTCGGTGTCGGGAAAACCCTGGCCGAGGTTGATCGCTTCGTGCTTGACGGCCAGCGCGGTCATCTCGGCGAAGATGGTCGACGTGAACGGCTGGAGGCGGGGGACGAGAGCAGGTTCGCGCACGAAGAGCCATCCTCACGGACAATGGCGTCGTGGAGCAACTGATCCCCGCGAAGACGACTCCGGCCGACCCGCCCGGCGGCGCCGCGGCCGAGGCCGAGAAGCAGCGCGGCCTGCGCAAGATGAAGCGGGTCGCGCTTTCGTTCCTGCTCGGCGCGACCGTGATCTTCCTGCTGACCAGCTGGGCCCAGTCCGCGGGCTGGCCGGGCTGGGTCGGCTACGTGCGGGCCGCCGCCGAGGCGGGCATGGTGGGCGCGCTGGCGGACTGGTTCGCCGTGACGGCGCTGTTCCGTCATCCGCTGCGGCTGAAGATCCCGCACACCGCGATCATCCCGAACAAGAAGGACGCGCTCGGCTCGAGCCTGGGTGACTTCGTGTCCACGAACTTCCTCTCGGAGGAGGTCATCCGCGACAAGCTGCGCCGCGTCGAGATCTCGAAGCGGCTCGGTGCCTGGCTCGCGCAGCCGGAGAACGCCGAGCGGGTCACGTCCGAGCTGGCGACGGCGGTGCGCGGCGCGGTGAAGGTGCTTCGCGACGACGACGTCCAGGCGATCATGGAACAGGCCGTGGTCAAGCGGGTCATGGCGAAGCCGTGGGGACCGCCGATCGGGCAGATCCTGGCCGGGGTGTTCGCCGACGGCGCGCACCACAAGCTGGTGGACCTGATGTGCGACCGCGGCTACGAATGGGTCCGCGACAACCACACGACGATGCTGCGCGTGGTCTCCGACCGGGCGCCAAGCTGGTCGCCGAAGTTCGTCGACGAGATGCTCGCGGACAAGGTCTACGGCGAGGTGCTCTCGTTCGCGTGGGCGGTGAAGACGGACGTCAACCACCCGATGCGGCTGGCGCTGGACAAGTTCCTCGGCGAGTTCGCGCAGGACCTGCAGACCGATCCCGAGGTGATGGCGCGGGCCGAGCAGGTCAAGACGCAGGTGCTGGAGCACCAGGAGGTCCAGAAGCTGATCGGCACGGCATGGGCCTCGACCAAGGAGATGCTGCTCAACGCGGCCGAAGACCCGTCGAGCGAACTGCGGCGGCGAGTGCGCGAAGGCCTCCGCTCGCTGGGCGGCCGCCTGGTGTCCGACGACCAGCTGCGGTCCAAAGTGGACGATTGGGTGGAAGGGGCCGCGGCGTACCTGGTGCGCAACTACGCCAAGGAGATCACCACGATCATCACCGACACCGTGGAACGCTGGGACGCCGAGGAGACCTCGCGCAAGATCGAACTCCAGGTCGGCAGGGACCTGCAGTTCATCCGCATCAACGGCACCGTGGTGGGTGCCTTGGCGGGTCTCGTCATCTACTCGGTGGCGCAACTGCTCTTCTGACCCGGCCCTGCGCCACTCCTGCCGCCGCCGGACTCCCTCCCGGCTAACCCCCTCCCCCACCCTTCCCTTGGGGGGCAGCCCTGCAACAGTCTATCGCCCCGGCACGACAGAACCCGGGCGAAAGCCGCTGAGGGCGCGAGTTGTCCACAACGGGGGTAAGGCTGTGGAAAGTTCGGTGCGGCAAGGCAAATCGTGCTGTGAAGGGGTCCTTACCGGCGCTGAGCGCCGGTAAGGATTCGGCGGGACCTCGTCACTGGCGAAGCCGGACGTTGGGCGTCCCGAACGGCGCGTTCGAGACGTTCAACGTCCGCACCGCGTCGTTCGGGACACGGGGTTCCGGGCCGCCACGCCCCACCAGCCTCACCCGTCACCACAGCCCCGAACGTCGGGGCCGCGAACGGCACCTTCACGACGTAGATCGCACCGGCGAGGCGGCCGAGTGCTGAAGGACACTTCAGTGCGTTGGCCGTGGTGAAGCGCCTTCAGTGCTCCGTCCATGCCCTCGCCACCACCCTCAACGGAGACGCTGCGCGTCCACAGCGCACCGAAGGCGTCCTTCAGCGCGAGCCGCACTACCGCGGCCGAGTCCCAGCACGCGAACAACGGCCGCGGCTCTATACCACACTTCGAGGACCCCGAAACCAGTTGTCCACAGGAAGCTGAGTTATCCCCCGGGTTATCCACAACATTTCACGGCGATGGAGTAGTGGGTATCCACAACGTGTGGGGGTGTGGATGAACAGTGAGCGGATATGTGGGGGCGCCGAGCGAGTTGTCCACAGTCGCCCGGTGGGGTTAGCTGTGGATCTCCGCCGCCCTGGCCCGCCAGGAGCGGGCCTTCTCGCGGTTGCCGCAGACCCGCATCGAGCACCACTGGCGGGAGCGGTTGCGGGATTCGTCGTAGAAGGCCCACAGACAGTCGTCCGCGGGGCAGATCTTCAGCCGGATCCAGTCGCCTCGCACCGCCAGCCGCGCCGAAGCCGCGAGAACCGCGCCGACGGCGTCCGCGGCGACCAGCGCCGGGCCGTCCTCGGTCAGGGAGATCTGCGTGGCGACGTCGAGGGCGCCGCCTGGTAGCCGGGGATCGCCGATCGCGGCCCGCAGTTTGTCCCGGGCTGCCCGCGCATCAGTAGCCGGATTCGGGGAAACCCCGTGTTCGGCGGCCCAGCGATGCCAGCGCTCGGGATCGTCGAGCAGATCGTCGCCGCGTTCGACGTTGACGGTGTTGAGAAAGGCCACCACCAGGGAAGCGTCGGTGTGCACCCCGTCAGTGTACGGGCGTGACCGGTTGCGACCTGCCCGCCTAACCACCATAATCCGAACATCGGTTACAGCTGGCGAAAGGGGCGACGGATGAGTGCGATACCGACGTTCGGGGGAGTGGCGCTGGACTGCCCGGATCCGGCGGCGCTGGCCGGGTTCTATCGGGAACTGCTGGGGTGGGACTCGGCCGAGATCAAGCACGAGGGGCACTGGGCCACGCTGACCAATCCCCAGGGCGGTGCACGGCTGGAGTTCCAGCGCGTCGAGGATTTCCGGGCGCCGGCATGGCCGTCGCAGGAGAATCCCCAGCAGGCGCACCTGGATCTCGACGTCGCCGACATGGAAGCCGCGCACGAGCGGGCACTGGAGATCGGCGCGAAGCTGCTGGACGACTCGCCACGTACGTTCCGCGTGTACGCCGATCCCGTCGGTCACCCGTTCTGTCTGTGCGCCTGCTGACCGGAACGCGCGGCTGACGCGCCGACCGGAAAATGCGTAGGCTGCCATATGTGATTTGTCCGAAGTGTCAGAATCAGATGCGGACCGTCGACAAGAACGGCATCCACATCGACCAGTGCGACGGCTGCCGCGGCATCTTCCTCGACCGTGGTGAGCTGGAAGCCATCGTCGGCGCGGAGAACACGTACTACAACCAGGCGCCACCGCCGTACCAGGGCGGTCCGCCGCCCACCGCGCACTACGGCAGGCCGGACTCGCCGAAGCCGTATCGCGGCGGCTACGGCGATTCACCCAAGCCGTACCGCGGTCGCTACGGCGATTCGCCGAAGCCCTACCGGCACGGCGGCTACTCCGACTCACCGCGGCCGTACGGACACGGCGGGCACGGCCACCGCAAGCGCAGCTTCCTCGAGAACCTCTTCGACTAGGTGGTTCTCGACCTCAGGATCTGCCCGGCCTGCGGGGACCGCGCCGAGCACCCGATCGTCGACGGCGAAACGCTCACCTGTGCCCACTGTGGGCACAGGTGGCCGTTTCGCAAGCTCCCGCTGTTCGCGCTGACCGGCCCGAGCGGCGCCGGGAAGTCGACCGTCGGGCCCGAGCTGGCCCGGCGGCTAGCTCCCGATGTCGTCGTACTGGAGCAGGACGTCCTGTGGATCGGCGCGCTGCGTGACGACATCCCGGCGTTCCGCTCGGCCTGGCTGCGGATGGCGGCGATGCTCCACCAGAACGGTCGGCCGGTCGTGCTGTGCGGGACCGTCGCGCCGCCGGAATTCGAACCGCTTCCCGAACGTGTCTTCTTCGACGGCATCCACTACCTCGCGCTGATCGCCGGCAACGACGTCCTGCGCCGCAGGCTCCGGGCCCGGCCGGAATGGCGCGAGTGGGACGAGCCACGCATCGACGAGATGCTGGAGTTCACCGACTGGCTCCGTGACAACGCGAAGGCGCTCGACGTCGAGCTGTTCGACACCACGGACGTCCCGCTCGAGGCCGCGACCGACCACGTCGAAGCCTGGGTCCGGGATCAGCTCACCCGCAGCGGCCAGCGGCGGCCGTCCGGCGAGTCCAGCCAGAACTCCTGACGTTCGCCGTCGAGGGTCAATCCGAACCGGTCCCGCTCCGGCTTGCCCAGCTCGCACCATTCGCCGTACGCGCGCTCGGCGATGTCCCACAACGCCCGTGGACCGCCCTGAGCGACTTCGCGGACGTCGCCCGCTTCGCGGCAACGCGCCCATGAGCCGTCCGGGTGGACGAGGACGAGCCCGCTGGTCGTGCCGTCGACGCCGGGTTGCGGGTCGAATTCCGTGGTGTCCTCGCGGATCGTGCCGACGCCTTCCAGCGCGAGACCGGCGAAGAACTCGAACCGGTTCTGCGGCTGGAGCACCATCGCCAGGGGCAGGTGAGCCCGTCGCCAATCCTTCGCGCACGGCGAGGGCGGCATCGGGAGATCGCGCCGGTGCGCGCGAAGCGGCATGAAGCGTCCGTCGCGGGCGAGCACCTGGCCTCGTCCCGTCCCGCCTTCGCCGACGACGATCCGGACCAAGCCGGCGCCGATCGGCCGGTTCAACGTCGTGACGATCATGCCGCCGGGCACGGTTTGCGCCAGCCACGCGGGCGGGATCACCGACACCGCGCAGGTGCACAGGATCCGGTCGTAGAGCACCCCGGCCGGGAATCCCTGGGCACCGTCCGCCGCCGCGCACGCCGGCGCGTACCCGCATTCCGCCAGCCGCGCCTTCGCCGCCGCCACGAGCGCGCCATCGATGTCCACTGTGGACACCTGGCCGGAGCCGGCGCGGTGGCAGAGCAGGGCGGTGTTGTAGCCCGTCCCGGTGCCGATCTCCAGCACCCGCTGGCCGTCGCCCAGCAGCAGTTCCTCCAGCATGATCGCCATGATCGAGGGCATGCTCGACGAACTCGTCGGCGTCCCGGCGACCGGTCCCGACCCGCGCGCCAGCTCCCAGAGGTTCGGGTCGTCGTCCAGCTGGGTAACCAGGACGTCGGTGGAGTAGACGCGCTCGCGCCAGCCGGGGTCGCCGCGTTCGACGGCCCGCCAGCCGCCGTCGACCGGCAGGAAGAACCGTGGCAGGAAGGCGTGGCGCGGCACCGAACGGAACGCGGCGATCCAGCGCGGGTCGTGCAGCACTCCCTCGGCGAGCAGCCGCTCGACGAGGCGGCGTCGCAGGCGCGCCATGCCTGTCATGTCCCCACGGTAGCGGGTGAGCGCGAACACACCCGATAGTTGCAAGCAGGGTGCTTGCAATAGCTAGCACTGGCGCGTAGCGTGGAAACCGTCGCGAGGAGGTGACCGGATGGCAGAAACCGGTGGGACCCAGCCTGGTACGGGCGGCCCGATGGAGAAGGTCGCGGACATCGCTTCCGACATCGGCGAGTACATCCGCCAGCAACGGAGCAACGCGAAGATCTCGCTGCGCCAGCTGTCCAAGCTCGCCGGAGTGTCCAATCCGTACCTGAGCCAGATCGAGCGCGGGGTCCGCAAGCCCAGCGCGGAGATCCTCCAGCAGATCGCCAAGGGCCTGCGCATCTCGGCCGAAGCGCTCTACGTGCAGGCGGGAATTCTCGACCTGCCGACGGGCGGCCCGGTCGGCGACGCGATCCGGGCCGACGCCGAGCTGACCGAACGCCAGAAGCAGGTCCTGCTCGACGTCTACGAATCCTTCCGTCGCGAAAACTCAGCTGCCCGGCCAGCCGCTGAGCCCACCGTGACCCCAGAGACCTCTGCACCAGCCGCCGAAGGCACCAAAGACACCAAGGAGTCAGCATGACCGCCCCGAAGACCGAGGACGTCCGCAAGGCCCTCAACAACGCCATCGACCAGGTTCGCACGCCGCTGCTCGCCGCGCTCGGGGCCGGCAACCTCGCCACCCAGGCCGTTTCCGACGCCGTGTCCAAGGCCAAGGAGAAGGTGACCGAGGGCAGCGAGACCGCCCGCAAGAACCTGTCCGACCTGCCGACCGACGTCGAGAGCCTGCGCGAGAAGGTCGACCCGGCCGAGCTGCGCAAGATCATCGACGAGTACACCGAGGCCGCGCTCAAGCTGTACAACAAGCTGGCCGAGTCCGGCGAGGAGGCCTGGGACAAGCTGACCGCGCAGCCGCAGGTCAAGAAGGCCATCGAGCAGCTCGAGGACGCCTTGAGCACTGCTCAGGAGCGCGTCGAGGGCGCCACCTCCGAGGCCCGCGAGCGCGTCGACGAGGTGCTCTCCAAGGTCACCAAGCGCACCCGCTCCGCCGGTGAGAAGACCGCCCGCACGGTCAAGAAGGTCGCCGCCGACACCGCCGAAGCCGTCGAGGACCTGGGTGACGACGTCGCCCACGAGACCCGCTCGGTGACTCGCAAGGTCGCGAACAAGACCGCTCCGCGTGCGGCCAGCACCACCCGCCGCACCACCACGAGCCCGGCCGCGAAGAAGCCGGCCACCCCGAAGGCCGACAAGTAACGAGCCCGCTCCGGCTCAGTCCCCCGGCGCCCGCATCGGCGTCGGGGGACTGAGCCGTTCGGGCGGTTTGCCGTAAGCTGGGACAGTGCTAGTCGCCGAATGGATCATGAGAGTCGTCCACTGGGGCAGCGCATCGGTCGGGCTCTTCGCCTTCATTCACGCGCTCCTTCAGCGAGCGGACGCGTACTCGGCCGCCGATCGCAAGACCAAGCCGATCTGGATGCTCATCACCGGCGGCAGCACGCTGGCGATGGCCCTGTTCCGGCTGGACACCGCCGGGATGATCTTCTGGGTGCCCGCGATGGCCGCCACGCTCGTCTACCTGGTGGACGTGCGGCCCCGGCTGATCGAGGTCCAGCGCGGCGGCCGGAACTGGTAGCACCCTCAGTGGAGCCGCTTCGCGTCACGGCTACATTCGAGAAGTGACGACCTGGACCATCGCCGGGAGCCTGACCGTCGTTCCCGCCCCCACCCGCACCGAACTGCTCGCCGAGCCCGTCGCGAAGGCGCTCGCCTCGCTGGCCGATCCGGATGCCATCGGCGTTTCCGAGATCGACCCCGAACTGGCCGACACCGCCGCCTTCTGCGAGGCCTACGGTTCCCCGCTCGACGCGTCCGCGAACTGCGTCGTCGTCGCCGGTAAACGCGCGGGCGAGGTCCGGTTCGCCGCGGCGATGGTGCTGGCCACCACCCGCGCCGACGTCAACGGCACGATCAAGCGCCGTCTCGACGTCCGCAAGGCGTCGTTCGCGCCGATGGACGAAGCCGTCGAACTCACCGGCATGGCCTACGGCGGGATCACGCCGGTCGGCCTCCCCTCGGACTGGCCGATCCTGATCGACAAGGCCGTCGCCGACGCGCCGGAGCTGGTCATCGGCAGCGGGATCCGGGGCAGCAAGCTGCTGATCTCCGGTGCCGCGCTCGCCGCGCTGCCCGGCGCCGAGGTGATCGAAGGGCTCGGCCGCCCGGTTGCCTGAGCGACGATGATCATCGCAAGCCACAACGACATCTACCCGCTCGACATCGAGGAGCGGATCGAACTCGCGCCCGGGCTGCTCGGCGCGATGGCCGAGAACCGGGCTCGGATGCTGGCCGCGCTGGCGTCGTCGCCGCGGGCCGTCTACGGCGTGAACACCGGTATGGGACGGCTCGCCGCTCATAAATTGTCACTCGAACAACAAGCCGAGCACCAACGGAATCTGCTCGTCGGACGCGCTGTCGGTGGCCCGCCGTGGCTGCCGGAGACCGATGTCCGGATGCTGCTGGTGGCGCGCCTGCGTGACGTCCTGCGCCCGGACGCCGGAGCGAGTCCGGAGCTGGCGCTGTTCCTCGCCGACCGGATCAACGACCGGTTCATCCCGGCCGTACCGCGTTCCGGGCTCGGCAGCGCGGGCGAGATCATCCCGCTCTCCCATGCCTTCCAGACGTTCCTGGGCATCGGCACGGTGCTGGAGGACGGCGTCGAAACCCCGGCGGCGGACGCACTCGCGCGGCGGGGCGCCGAACCGTACGTGCCGGGTCCGAAGGAGGGCGCGACGCTGATCCAGGGCTCGCCGCTCGCGATCGTGCACGCGGCGCGTACCTGGGGCGAGACCCAGCAACTTGTCGACTTGCAGACGTTGGCGGCGGCGATCACGATCGACGTCATGGGCGCGCCACGCGACGTCTACCAGCCGAAACTCGCTCGTGGCGACGACCACCGGTACACGTTGATGCACGAGCTGGAGATGCTGATCTCGGGCTCGTCAGTGCGGGCCGGGGTCGTGCAGGCGCCGGTGTCGGTGCGGGTCGGCCCGCGGGCCATCACCCACGCGGACCGGGTGAACAGCGATCTCGCCGCCGCGCTCCGGCGCTGGCGGGAGGATCCGACCGACTCGCCCGCGTTCCTCGACGGCGAGTTCGTGCCGACGACCGGGTTCCACGCGGTCGAGCTGGGCTTGCGGATGGACGCCGTCTCCGCCGCGCTGGTGCACCTCGGCGAGGTCTCCGTGCAGCGGATGAACCGGCTGCTCGACGAACGCTTCAGTGGCCTGCCGCCGCAGCTCGCCGTCGATCCGGGGCCGCAGGCGGGGCTGGTGCCGTTGCACAAACGGGCCGTCGGGGAGTTGCACGCGCTGCGACGGCTGGCGGCTCCGGCGACGCTCGGCTCGATGGACACGTCGGCAGGCCAGGAGGACGTGCAAGCGTTTGCGTGGGCAGCCGGGGAGCAGACACGGGCGGCCGCGGCGCATTTGTTCGCGATCACGGCGTGTGAGCTGATCGCCGGAGTGCAGGCGCATCACCTCCGCGAGACGCCCGCGCCGCTCGGGCTGCGCGCGGCGTACGCGTGGCTGACCGGGATCGTCCCGCCTGCGCTGGTCGACCGTCCACTCGGCCCAGACGTCGAGACGCTCGTCGGGCACTTGCGAGAGTCCTACTTCAACGACCTCACGACATTGACCTGAACCGGTCGCGACGGGACCCTTCCCAGCGCGCGAGGCTTACGGTGCCGGACGTGGCGCAGAACGACGTCGAGGCGTTCCAGTTTCCCGAGGACACCCTGCCGGTCCTCGGGCTGACCGACGAGGTCGACCGGCTGTGGGATCAAGGCCGCTTCGGCTCGGCCGTCGACGTGATCCTGCGGTACCTCAGGACGTACGGACGGTCGGCCGCCGCGTTCCGGTGGGCGCTGCCGCTGCTGCGGGCCACCCGGACTCCGGACGCGAACCTCGTCGAGCCAGTCACCGACGCGCAGCGCGCCAATCCCTATTTCGCACCCATCGCGACGGAGTGCGCGCGCTGTCAGTCCTTTTGGTACTCCGGCCACGTTCTCGTGCGGGAGCACCGGATGACGGTGACCAACCCGATCGGCAGGCAATGCCAGTCGTGCCGGTTCACGCTGTGCCGCGACTGCTTGACGCCCGACGACGCCCGCTGTCCGGAGGAAGGTTGTCCCGGCGAACTCGGCGTTCCGGTGCTGCCGACGGGACGTCCTCGCGGCATGCCTGCCAATCGGCACACCGGGAAGATCGAGCACGTGATCATCCTCTGGGAGGGCGAGCCGACCGAGATCGGCGAGATCACCCGGCTGCTCGATCTGGCGTGTACCTGGCAGGACTTCGCGGGTATCCGGGTGATGTCGCAGGAAGCCGATCTCGACCGGGAAGCCGGCGATCTGCTGGTGGCCGCCTGCGAACTCAACGGCGTACTCACTCCGCGCGCGTTGGATCGCACCCGCGGCCTGCTGATCGACAGTCCCGGCCTCGGACGGCGGCAGCTGCTCATCACCGCCGCGCCCGCCACCGGCCCGGCGTCCCGGCTGACCGGGCCGATCAGCTACACGGTGGCCAGGAAGCCCCGCAGCGCGAGCAGGCGCAACTGGTTTCGCAAGGCGAACTAGGCTAAATGTCCACAGTGGACTCCCGTGGCCGATGGGGCGAGGGCGTCACCGTGGCGGATCAGGTGAGTCGCGGCGAGGGCGGACCATGGCTGCCCTCGGAGATCTCGCGTGACGCCTAGCTCGGCGAGCGCGGCCTTGAGCGCGGGATCGGCGGCAGGGAACGCCGTGTGGTCCCCGAGGCGATACGCGATCAGGTGCCCCAATTCGGCGTCGAGACCGGGAGCGTGCGCCAGCTCCGCCGCTGAAGCGCCGTGCCGCAATGGGCTGTCTTCGCTGCGCGCGAGAACGGTGACGGCCGCGATCGTGGTGACGTCCTGGGCGGGAAGCCCGAGACCGGTCAGACCCGCGGCGTCGACGGCGGCCGGATCGGGGAACGTATGGGTGAGTCCACCGGGCAGGCCCGCGACCGGGGTACCCAGCTCCCTCGCGATCCGGCCCAGCCAGGACCGTACTTCATCGTTCTCGCGGCCACGGCTCAGGACGGCCCGCACGGCGACCTCGAACGGGCTCCACGTGCCCGGCACGGCCAGCCCCGGGCGGAGCCGGACGAGAAGGCCGAGCTGCGGATCGCCACGCAGCGCGGTGGCCGCCGCTGTCTGGTCGGTGTCGAGACCCAGGAGCTGGCCGACCCTGTCGACGACGTGGATCAGCCCGTACCAGTACGGCAGATGTGCCCGCAGCAGCAGGTGATCCGTGGTGCCGGGCAGGATTTCCAGCAGCCCCGGCGCGCCTTCGAGGGTGACCGTGCGGCGATACGTTTCGCCGTCCACCGATTCGACACCGGGAACCGCGCGAGCGGCGAGGAAAGCGCGGATCGCGTCCCAGTCGTAGCCGCGCAGGATCGGCAATCGCAGTGTCAGCCCGCCGTCCGCGACGAGCCGATCGGCCTTGCGGCGCCGGTTGCGCAGGTCCGTCGGCGAGGCGTGGAACACCTCGCGCATCGCCCGGTTGAACTGCCGCAGGCTGCCGAAGCCGGACGCGAAGGCGACGTCGAGGACCGTGAGGTCGCTGTCGTCGAGCAGCCGACGGGCGAAGTGCGCGCGACGCGACCTGGCCAGCTGATCCGGGCTGGCGCCCAGATGCCCCAGGAACAACCGGCGCAGGTGCCGGGCCGAAAGGCCGACGCGCTCGGCGAGCGCGGCCTCGGTGCCGTCGTGGTCGAGCGCGCCGTCGATGATCATCCGGACCGCGCGGCACACCAGCTCGGGAGCGTCGGAACCGATCGGCCCCGCCACGCGATACGGACGGCAGTGCAGACAGGCGCGAAAGCCTGCCGCCTCCGCCGCGGCGGCGTTCTCGAAGACGCGGATGTTGCGGGCGAGCGGTTTCGAGCCGCAGCCCGGCCGGCAGTAGATCCCGGTGGTGACTACGGCGGAGTAAGTGGTCACGGTTCCTTCCTACCCGGCACCACCGACAATTCCCGGCCGTCATGTCCGGATACGGCCGGACTCGGTGCGGTGCCGACGGAATGCTGGGTTTCGTCACCGGCGCTGGGGGTGCCGGTGCGAGCTTTCCCCGCAGGCACGTCGAAAGAACGGGACATGGACCTCGAAACACAGAACCGCTACGCCGCAACGTTCGCGGCGCTGCACCGGCCGGTCGAACCGCTGTTGCTGCCGAATGCGTGGGACGCCGCGTCGGCGGCCGTCATCGCCGACGCCGGTGCCCCGGCGATCGCGACCACCAGCGCCGGAGTCGCCTGGTCGCTCGGTGTCCCCGACGCCGCCGACCTCGGTGCGGAGCGCGCCGCCGGAGTCGTCGAACGCATCACGGCGGTGGCCGGGATCCCGGTTTCCGCTGATATCGAAGCCGGATACGGCCCCGCTCCCGAGGATCTCGCCGCGACGACCGAGGCCGTGGTCAAGGCGGGCGCTGTCGGCGTGAACATCGAGGACCGCATCGGTGCCACCCTGCTCGAACCCGCCGAGCAGGCTGAACGGCTCGCGGCCGCCCGCGCCGCCGCGGAACGTCTCGGCGTCAAGCTGTGGATCAACGCCAGGACCGACCTTTTCCTTGCGGGAGAAGGCCCTCTCGACGTCCGGCTCGACGCGGCGCTGGACCGCGCGTACCGGTATGCCAAGGCGGGTGCGGACAGTCTGTTCGTGCCGGGGCTACTGGATCTCGACGCGATCGCCAAGCTCGTCGCGGGGCCGTTGCCGGTGGCGGTGATGGCCTTCCCCGGCGCGCCGTCGGTCGCGGACTTCGCCGAAGCCGGGGCTGTCCGCGTCAGCCTCGGCGGGGCGATCGCCCAAGCGGCCTATGCTGTCGCGGCGCGCACGACGACTGAGCTGCTCACGAAGGGCACGTACGAAAGCACCGCCGGTGGAGTCGATTACGGGGCGGTCAACCGGCGCTTGACCCAGGTCGCCGAACGGGCGTGAGCCCGGAAGCCCAGCGACTGGTAGAGCGGCACGGCGCCCACCGACTTCGGGTGGCCGATCACCGGGTAGACCACGGCCTGGTGGGCGCCGGCCGCGCGCAGCGCGTGCAACGCGGCGAGACAGACCGCGCGGCCGAGGCCCTTGCCCCGATAGCGCGGGTCGGTACCGACGGGTTCGAGTTCGCCCGCGCCGTTGTGGTCGTCGAGCCAGATCAGGCACTGCGCGGCGAAATCGCCGTCGGGTGCCTCGACGACCCAGTCCAGATCCGCGCGATACGGCCAGGCACGCATGACGTTCGCGTAGCTCTCCTCGGTGACCCGCGACGGATGCCAGACGGCCTGGTGCACCGCGACGCGCCGCGCGAGATCGTCAGCAGTGCAGGGGCGGAGGTGAAACCCTTGTGGCACAACAGGTTCCGGCAGGTCGTCGAGGTCGCGTGACATATAGGTCTCGAACACTGCTCTCTCTTCGCGAGAGTACCCGTCCGTTTCGAGAGCAGTGCTCACGTGTTTCTCGGCGTCGACGATCGTGACGGTCAGCGTGGGTGAGGTGGCAACCTCGGCGAACCAGGCGAGGACTTCGGCGGCGAGTTCGGGCCGGGCCGGGTCGACCTGGAGCATGAGTTCGCCGGGGAGCGTCACCCAGCCCCAGGCGAGAGTGGTGTCGTTCTCGGCCCAGATCGCGGTCGGCCATTCGGCTTCGCGGCCGGTGCTTTGGTAGCGCTGCCAGGAGAGATCGCCGATGTGAACGGAACTTTCGGGGGTCCAGATGCGCTGCGTCAGCTCCTGCATGGCACGGAGATCGTCGGCCCCGCCGAACTGTCGTCGCATGGGCCCATCCTGCGATGCCTCCGCGCCCGGGGCCACCCAATTTCACGGACGGGGTGGGCGTGGCGGCAGCTCATGTCTTGACAGTGCGACGCGGCCAGTGCACTGAAGGACGCCTTCGGTGCACTGGCCGTGCTGAAGGACGCCTTCAGCGCACTCAACGCACCAGTCTCTTATACACATATGAAGCTGCCCACGACAAAG
>NZ_JBHYIK010000055.1:53489-66272 GCF_042739735.1 Amycolatopsis sp. NPDC059027
TTTATAAACATTTGCTGTGTGGGGGGCTGCGTCTTTTGTTTAAACGCCCCCGGGGGTGCCGGGGCGGGGCTGAAGGACGCCTTCAGCGCACTCAACGCACTGAAGGCGTCCTTCAGCGCAACCGGTGACCATCGTGCGATGGGGGATTCCTGGAAGGGGAGCCGCCTCGTTCCGCAGCAGGGTCGAAGGCTGTGAAGGGGCCCTTCATGGCATCCAACGCACCGAACGACCCCTTCGCGGCATCACGGTCCACAAAGGACACTGTGGCTGTGTGGCGCACGACGCCTTCGCGTCATCCGAACGACGGTGGATCCAGGTACAGCGTCGCCAACGGAGCGTTCGGGACGTCAGCTTGCTGAGGGGCCGAGGTGGCGGCGGATCGTGTCGCGGATGGCGACTTCGGCGGGGGTTCGGTCGTGGGGTCGGCGGAGGTAGGCGCGAAGGTGGTCGAGACACGCTTCGCGTCCTTCGCCGACGCGTTCTTGGGCGAGTTCCGCGACGGCGTGGACGCCCGCGAGCCGCTCGGCGGGATCGGCCGAGTCGAGCTGGGTTATCGCGTGGGCGAGGGGCTCGATGGCGTGCTCACAGGCCGTCGACGAGGTGCCGCCATGCCTTCGGAGAGACGGCGAGCGCACCTGCGGCCGGAGCTTTCGAGTCGCGGACACCTACGAGACCGGGGAACAAGGCAACCTCGACGCAGTTGCCCTTGGCGCCGTCGCCGGAGCTGTAGCTGCTTTTGCGCCACTGAACTTCGATCAGGTTCACGGCTCGCCACTCCGTATCACAGCTCGGTGATCACCTGCCGGATCAGCCGGATCGAGTCCTCCTCGTCGAAGGCCACATCCATGAGGTGGTTGAAAACCAGCCTAGCAGGCTTGACCTCATGCTCCTTCTCAAACTGCATGGCGCCGAAACCGTGCTCGATAAAGGCGACGTCCGGCTCACCGAGCTTGGGATAGCTCAGCACGGTGAAGCCGCCGTTCCGACCGGCGTGAATGCCGATATCGATGGGGATGACCTGCAACGTGATGTTCGGAAGAGCGGCGCATTCGATCATGTGCCCCAACTGCGCCCGCATCTCAGCGGGCGGCAGGTCCGGCCGATGAAGAACAGACTCATCGATGATCGCGTGCAAGATCAAGGGAGGATCCTCGGTGAGCCGGACCTGCCGCCGCAAGCGGACGGCGACCTCGGCGTCCTGCTTGCGCGGCGGCAGCGGCACCCTCGCGCTGGAGAAGGCCGTGCGCATCCACGACTCAGTCTGGAGAAGCCCCGGCGGGTAGCTCAGCTCGTAGGTGCGAACCTCATCGGCGTCGGCCTCCAGAGAGACGTAGCCCTTGTCGTTCATGCCGTAGGCGTGCCACCAGCCCTTCTCGAAGGCGCGGTCGTACTGGCGGACCCAGTCGTCGTAGTCGGAGACGATGACGCCGTAGCGGTCGAGCAGCGCCAGGAACTCGTTGTACTTCGGCAGATGGCCGAGTTCGATGCGGCTCAGCTTGCTCGTGCTGAAGCGCAGTGGTTCACCGGCCTCTGCCTGTGTCATCCCGGTGTCCTCCCGCAGCCGCAGGAGCTTGCGGCCGAGCAGCCGTTTTCGCGGATTGGGCTTGCTAGTCACTCGTTGTCACCCCTCGGAGCCGTTTGCGCACGGATCGTAGGGTGCGAATCCGCGAAATGAGAATCCCACCGTCCGATCGGGTGGCCGCCGGAACCAACGCGGTCCGTCCACTCGCTGGAGTGACCTGGGTGAAACTGCCCGATAACGTGGTCAGGTTGGAGGCACGTTTCGCAGCGTGAATGGGGAGAAAATGCGTTTACGAAGACGGGTGTGTACTGCCCTCAGTCTGTCATTCGCGATACTTACGGCTGTCTCGCTCACCGGTATCGCGCAGGCCGCTCCGGTCAAGGCCAAGCACGCGGTGGGGATTCTCCGGGAATTCCCGGCGACGATGAACATTCCACTCGACCAGGATCTTCGCAAGCTTCCGGCCGCGCTGGCGATCCAGCCGGACGCGCCGGCGGTCCCCGAAGACGAGGTCACCACGAAGGCCTGGCAGTCGAACACGCCGGAGCCGGTGAGCTTCGACGAATGCCATCCCGATCCGCGCGCTGGAAACGGATACGTGGTGAAGAACCGGCTCGCCGCGTGCAAGATGACCAACCTGCGCTACCAGCGTTACGCCTGCCCGGAGGCGGACTGCCCGATCATCGGCAGCGCGAGCGCGCGCGTCACCGTGATCTTCAACATGCAGCCCGAACAGCGGCGTGCCGTCGTGATGCACAAGCTTTACGACATTCATTACAACGGCGTCCCGGACAGTACACAGCTTGGTATCGGAATGTCCTGCGAAAAAGTGAACAAGGGTACCGCGTACTGCGACGAGCCGGATACAGAAATGGACAAGAGTATCGCCGAATGGAAGGACGAGCCCATCGACTTCCAGGTGCTCACCATGCACGGCGAGGACGCGCCGAACCCTGCCGACAATCCGCGGATCCAAGCCGAGAAACGCACGTCGTATCTCCACACCCGCCATTTCTTCGTCGTGGACCCGGATGACACCGAGCGCGTGGAGGACACGCCGCTCAAGGTCACGTTCCGATGCGACGTCGGGCGGAAGCTCTCCGCCTCGTACGTGCTGGGCAGCGACTGCGTCTTCCCGGTGATCGCCAAGTTCCTGCTCGACACCAACGATTCCTCGATCAAGGACGCGGCTTCGTTGATCACTCAGGCGATGCACAACTACCGGTCGACTTATCCCGGGCTCACCCAGGGCGACTTCGTGCCAGGTCGGTTTCATTGGAACAGCGGGCTCAGGAAGCCCCCGCTGACGCGGCTTTATCACAACAAGGCGGCTCAGGACGCCAACCGGACGCGGGCCGAACAGTCCTGTGCCGAGCACTGGGGTCCGGGCTACCGTGACCGTCCGGACGGGAAGACCAACGACTGCTTCGCGTATCCGTTCAATAGCACCACGCAAGGTGCGAACGCGAAGCCGCCGAACACCCCGCACGGTCAGGGCTATGCCGTTCAGCCGGTCCTCTCGGACGCCTCGCGGCTGCTCAACGTTGCCATCGACCGCTTCACCTACGAGAACCACATCCTCGACGGTGACCAGTACTGGATCCTGATCCCCGACTAGGTCGTTCCGTTAAGGCCACCTTACGGGCGTCAGACGCCCGTAAGGTGGCCTTAACGGCATCACCGTCAGCTCTCGGACCGCGAAGCGTTCTGGAGCACGAGACCGCGCGGAGTGGCGAAGCGCTGAAGCAGCGTGAAGACGCCTTCGCAGAGAAGCGCGAGCACGATGACAGCGATCGCACCGCCGAGGATCTCGCCGCGGCCGGACACGCCCTGCGCGAAACCGTCCACAATGTACCGACCGAGCCCGCCGCCGTCGTTCACGATGGCGCCGATCGCGACGGTGGCGATCAGCTGGAGGAACGACACCCGAGCGCCCGCGAGGATGACAGGCGACGCCAGCGGAAGTTCCAAGCGCAGCATGATCTGCCACTCGCGGTAACCCGTTCCGCGTGCGGCGTCGACGACGTCCTGTTCCAGCGCCACGACACCCGCATACGTGTTCGTGAACAGCGGCGGCAAAGCCAATGCGACGAGCGCGAGCAGCAGCGGCCAGAACCGCGTGTCCGCGCCCCAGCGGCTCGCGAGGAACCAGAACAGGATGATGAGCCCGAAACTGGGGATCGCGCGACTGATGTTCATCGCGCTGGTCGCCAGGAACGGCGCGCGCCGGTAGTGCGCGAGCCACGCGCCGAGCGGGATCGTCAGCACCGCGGCGATCGCCAGTGCCAGCAGTGAGAACCGCAGGTGTTCCAAGGTCCGGTAGGGGATTCCGGCGGGGACCGTCCAGCTCCAGCGGTCCGGTTCGGCGAGCCAGTGGTTGAGCTGGTCGAGGATGGTCATCGGGCCCGCACCTTCCGTGCCCACGGCGCCAGCGCGCGCTCGCTCAGCCACAGCAGCAGGTCGACGGCGACCGCGAGCGCCACCGAAAGCACGATGCCGACGATGATCGGCGTCGGGTTCGGGATCGTCGTCCTGATCCCCGCGAGGATGAAGTACCCGAGCCCGCCCTTGCCGAGGATCGAGGTGACGGTGACGAGCCCGATCGTCGTCACCGCCGCGACGCGCAGCCCGGCGATCACCACGGGCAGCGCGAGCGGGAGTTCCACCTGCCACAACAGCCGCGATCGCGTGAAGCCCATGCCGATCGCGGCTTCGCGGACCTCCTTGGGTACCTGGTCGACGCCGGTCACGATGTTGCGGATGAGGATCAGCAACGTGTACGTCGCCAGCGGGATCACCACGGTGGCGTACGAAAGGATCCCGAAAATCGGTGCCAGCACGGCGAAAGCGCCGAGGCTGGGGATGACGTACAGCGCGCCGGTGGTACCGAGCGTCACCGAGTAGAACCACCGGTAACGCAGTGACACGACGGAAAGCGCGAGCGAGACGACGAGACCGATGCCGAGCGCGGCGGCGGTCAGCGAGACGTGTTCGGCCAGGCGCGTGACGATGGCGTCCGCGTTGCGCTCGACCCAGCGCCATTCGAAGATCGGCCGCCCGCCCTCGGCCGCGAACGGGGCCACGGAAGACACGAGCACCGGCCGACCTTACCCCGTTCGGGTCGGGAAATTCCGCTTCGTGAGAATTCTCCCGCAAGTGCTCCCAGTATGTGGTTTCTGTCGGTGCCCGGAGCTAGGTTCGAATCCTCTGTTCGAGTGATTGAGGAGTGTGCACGTGCGCTGGACACGAGTAACCCGGGTCGCCGCGGTGCTGGCCGCCGCCGCGCTCGGCGTGACCGCCTGTGGGGGTGGCAGCGACCAGCCGTCCGCACCGAGCAAGGGCGGCGCGCCGATCGTCGTCGCGTCCTTCAACTTCACCGACAGCCTGGTGCTGTCCGAAATCTACGCCCACGCGCTGGAGGCCAAGGGCTATCCGGTGAGCCGCAAGCTCAACCTGGGCTCGCGGGAGCTGATCTACCCGTCGCTGAAGTCCGGCGAGCTGCAGTTCATCCCGGAGTACCAGGGCGCGGCCATCTCGACCGGGTTCGGCGCGACCGCGGCCAAGGACTCGGCCGCCGAGCACGACCAGCTCGCGAAGCTGTTCGAGCCCGCGGGCGTCAAGCTGCTGAACTACGCGCCCGCCGAGAACAAGAACACCTACATCGTGAAGGCCGACGTCGCGAAGTCGAAGGGCATCGCGTCGATCAGCGACCTGAAGAAGCTGGACAAGGTCGTCCTGGCCGGTCCGCCGGAGTGCGAGAAGCGGCTGCCGTGCTTCCGCGGTTTCACCGAGACGTACAAGCTGAACGCCACGTTCCAGACCGTGCAGGAGGCCGGGCCCCGGGTCGAACAGCTCAAATCGGGCGCCGTCACGGTGATCCCGGTCGACTCGGTGAGCCCGCTCGTGGGTGACTCGCAGTTCGTCGCGCTGAAGGACGATCTGACCATCGTGCCGACCGAGAACGTCGTGCCCGCGGTGAACAAGAAGGTGCTCGACGAGCGTGGTGCCGATTTCGCGAACGTCGTCAACGCGGTCAGCGCGAAGCTCAGCACCGACGTCATGCGCGAGCTGAACAAGCGGGTCGACGCGGACGGCGAGCAGGCGGGCGACGTCGCGAAGGACTGGCTTTCGAAGCAGGGCATCTAGCCGCTGCGGAAGTGGCGCCGCTCACGGAAAATGAACGGGCCGTTCGTCGTGAAATTCACGATGAATGGTCCGTTCATTGCGTTCTGGGACGGGTGTGCAAGGGTGACGTTGGCACCGCCGTAAATCTGGAGTGAGGAGTGCGATGGGTAAGGTCACGGCCACCGCGGAACGGACGATCGACGCGCCTGCCGAGAAGGTGCGCGAGCTCGTCGCGGACTACGCCGAAACACGCCCCAAGCTGCTCACCGAGCACTACCGCGACTACGAGGTCACCGTGGGCGGCGTCGGCGCGGGCACCCAGGCGAGCTGGAAGCTGCAGGCGACGTCGAAGCGGGTGCGGAACGTCGCGGCGACGGTGACCGAGCCGAAGCCCGGCACGCTGGTCGAGACCGACGCGAACTCCAGCATGGTCACCACGTGGACGGTCACCGAGGCGGGCGAGCGCAGCGTCGTGCGCATCCAAACCAGCTGGGACGGTGCCGGCGGCATCGGCGGCTTCTTCGAGAAGACGTTCGCGCCCGGTGGTTTGCAGCGCATCTACGACGGCGTGCTCGCGAAGCTCGCCGAGATCGTGTAGCTGGATCGTGTAGCGGTCGCCACAATCGGAATGTACGCCCCGGTTGACTCGTTGGACCGGAGGTAATCGGGGCGTCCGCCCCGCTTGACCCTCAGGCCCTTAGGAGTTCGACGGTGAACGCTCCCACCCAGGCGACCGAGATCCGGCTCGCCTCGCGCCCGCACGGTGTCCCCGCGTTCGACAACTTCGAGATCGTGGACGCCGAGATCCCGTCCCCCGGCGAGGGACAGATCCTGGTGCGCAACCTCGTGATGAGCGTCGACCCGGCGATGCGCGGCCGCATGCGGGACGTGAAGTCTTACGCGCCGCCGTTCGAGGTCGGGAAGGCCATGACCGGCGGCGCCGTCGGCGAGGTCGTCGAGTCCACTGTGGACGCTTTCAAACCGGGTGACCACGTGCTGCACCAGTACGGCTGGCGCACGCACGCCGTCGTGGACGCCAAGCACGCGGTGAAGGTGGACGCGTCGGTCGCGCCGCTGTCGACGTACCTGGGTGTGCTGGGCATGCCCGGCCTGACGGCGTATTCCGGGTTGCTGGAGTCCGCCGAGTTCAAGGCCGGTGACACGGTGTTCGTGTCCGGCGCGGCGGGTGCGGTCGGTTCGCTGGTCGGCCAGCTCGCGAAGCTGAAGGGCGCGAAGCGGGTCATCGGCTCGGCGGGTTCCGCGGAGAAGGTCCGCTATCTCGTCGAGGAGCTGGGCTTCGATGCCGCGTTCAACTACAAGGACGGCCCGGTCGTCGAGCAGCTGCGCGCCGCGGCGCCGGAAGGCATCGACGTCTACTTCGACAACGTCGGCGGCGAACACCTCGAAGCCGCGATCGACGTCATCAACCTGCACGGGCGCATCGCGGTGTGCGGGATGATCTCGCAGTACAACGCGACCGAGCCGACCCCGGCGCCGCGCAACCTCGCGCAGATCATCGCCAAGCGGTTCACCATGCGTGGCCTGCTGGTGCTGGACCACTTCGGGCTGCAGGAACAGTTCGTCGCCGAGGTCGCGCCGCTGGTCGCTTCCGGGCAGATCAAGTACTCGGAGACCTTTGTGGACGGTATCCGCAACGCGCCGGACGCGTTCCTCGGCCTGCTGTCGGGCGCCAACACCGGCAAAATGCTGGTCCGCATCGCCGAGTGAGCATTCGGGTCGTGCTAGTACTGCTCGTGGAGGGCGCGGTGGTCGAGGCCCTCGTCGAGGGACTCGGCGGAGGTGTCGAGCTTCAGCTGGTCCCGCAGGATCGTGCCCAGCGTCGGCAGCGTCGTGCGCTCCGGCCAGGTCTCCGGCTTCCACAGCGACCCGCGCAGGAACGCCTTGGCGCAGTGCATGTACAGCTGCTCGACCTCGATCACCACGGCCAGCTTCGGGCGCTTGCCCTGAACCACCAGGTCGTCGAAGAACGGCGCGTCGGACACCAGCGTGGCGCGGCCGTTGACACGCAGCGTCTCGTTCATTCCCGGCACGATGAACAGCAGTCCGGCGTGCGGGTTGCCGAGGATGTTCCGGAAGCTGTCGATGAGCTTGTTGCCCGGCCGGTCCGCGAGCACCAGCGTCTTGTCGTCCAGCACCAGCACCGAACCCGCCGGGTCGCCGCGCGGTGAGACGTCGCAGCTGCCGTCCGGCGCCGACGTCGCGAGGAGCACGAACGGCGAGTGGGCGATCAGCGTCCTGGCGTGCTCGTCGATCCGGTCGATGATCTTGCGCTGGGTGGTTTCCTTCGCTTCGCCGAGCAGTTCGCGCAGCGCGTCGAGGGAGTCGATGACCGTGGCGTCGAGTGTCGCGTTCGTAGTCCCCATGCACCCAAGCTAGCGCGCCATCCGGCCCGCGATCGCCATCCGCGCGGCTTCGGCGGACTTCCGCACGGTCAGGTCCACCGAGTAGCCGTGCTTCACGAAGACGCCGTCGAGGTGGAACGTGCCGTAGCCGTGGGCCTGCGTGAACAGCTGCTCCATCAGTTCCAGCGCCGTCGGCGGGTCGGGGGCGACGGTCAGGCACAGCATCAGGAACTGGTCGGTCAGCCGCCGGGTCTGTTCGATCAGCTCCTCGTTGCCGGATTCGTGGAGCCCGTCGGCGTAGATGATGTGCATCCCGGCCCGGCGCTCGATCAGGTACCGCGTGTACGCGCCCGCGGCGGCGGCCAGCGCGTCCACCGGGTCGTCGTGGGCGGCGATTGCGTCGGCGACACGGTCGGCCAGCTGGCAGGCGATGTGGCAGGCGACCTCGGCGAGCAGGCTCTCGCGCGTCGGGAAGTGCCGGTAGGGCGCGCCGGGGCTGACCTTCGCCCGCTTCGCGACCTGCGCGACGGAGAACCCGGCGAGGCCCTGCTCGGCGATCAGGTCCAGTGAGACGCGTATGAGCTCGGCGCGGAGGTCGCCGTGGTGGTACTTCCCGCCCATGACCTGGATCACATCTTTCGTTCGGAATATGTAAGAGGCCTCTTACGTCAGCATGTAAGAGGGCTCTTACAAGGAGGCCCCATCGCAACAGTACTCACCTTGGAGGGTTCCATGAGCACGACGACGCACGCCATCGCCGCTCCGGCGCCGGGCGCGCCGCTCGCCCCGACCACCATCGAGCGCCGGGACCTGCGTCCGAACGACGTGCTGATCGACATCGCCTACGCGGGCATCTGTCACAGCGACATCCACCAGGCCAAGGAGGACTGGGGCCAGGCGATCTTCCCGATGGTGCCCGGCCACGAGATCGCCGGCGTCGTCGCCGCGGTCGGCTCGGACGTCACGAAGTACCAGGTCGGCGACCGCGTCGGCGTCGGCTGCATGGTCGACTCCTGCGGCGAGTGCGAGTACTGCCGCGCCGGCACCGAGCAGTTCTGCGTCAAGGGCAACATCCAGACGTACAACGGCGTCGGCTTCGACGGCGAGAACACCTACGGCGGCTACAGCAACCAGATCGTCGTGAAGGACGCCTTCGTCTGCCGGGTCCCGGAGGGCATCAGCCTCGACGTCGCCGCGCCGCTGCTCTGCGCGGGCATCACCACCTACTCGCCGCTGCGCCAGTGGGGCGCCGGACCGGGCAAGAAGGTCGCCGTGATCGGCCTCGGCGGTCTCGGGCACATGGCCGTCAAGATCGCCGCCGCGATGGGCGCCGAGGTGACGGTGCTGAGCCAGAGCCTCAAGAAGCAGGAGGACGGCCTCAAGCTCGGCGCTTCTTCGTACTACGCGACCAGCGACGAGTCGACGTTCGAGGTGCTGAGGGGCAAGTTCGACGTCATCCTGAACACCGTGTCGGCCAAGCTGCCGGTGGACGCGTACCTGAGCCTGCTGCGCGTCGGTGGCGCGATGGTGAACGTCGGCGCGCCCGGCGAGCCGCTGTCGTACAACGCGTTCTCGCTGCTCGGCGGCAACAAGGTGCTGGCCGGGTCGATGATCGGCGGGATTGCCGAGACGCAGGAGATGCTGGACTTCTGCGCCGAGCACGGCATCGGAGCGGAGATCGAGACCATCTCGGCCGACAAGGTCAACGAGGCCTACGAGCGCGTCGAGAACTCCGACGTGCGCTACCGGTTCGTCATCGACGCCTCGACCATCGGGGCGTGAGGCCGCAGGGTGCGCGGCAACCGCGTCAGAACACCACGGTGCGGTTGCCGTGCACCAGCACGCGGTTCTCCAGGTGCCACCGCAGGCCGCGGGCCAGCGTGACCTTTTCGATGTCGCGGCCCTTGCGGACCATGTCCTCGACCGAGTCGCCGTGGTCGACGCGGATCACGTCCTGCTCGATGATCGGGCCCGCGTCGAGGTCGGCGGTGACGTAGTGGCAGGTCGCGCCGACCAGCTTCACGCCCCGGGTGTGCGCCTGGTGGTACGGCTTCGCGCCGATGAACGACGGCAGGAAGCTGTGGTGGATGTTGATCGCCCGGCCCGCCCATTCGCGGCACAGCTCGGCGGGCAGGATCTGCATGAACCGGGCCAGCACCACCGCGTGCGGGTCGTGCTCGCCGACGAGCTTGCGGACCTGCTCGAACGCCTCGGCCTTGCCCTCCGGATCGCCGCTCGGGAAGGGCACGTGGTGGAACGGGATGCCGTGCGCGCGGGTGATGTCGCCCAGCGAGGCGTGGTTGCCGATCACCGCGGCGATGTCGACGTCCAGCTCGCCGGAGGCGACGCGGCCGAGCAGGTCGTACAGGCAGTGCCCGGCCTTCGAGACCAGCACGACCGCGCGGCGCCGCTCGCCGGTGTCGCTGACCTGCCAGTTCGAGTCCGCCGACAGTGACGCCGCGACTTCACCGAAGCGAGCGCGCAGCTCAGCGGCGTCGAAGGGCAGTGAGTCCGCGCGGACGACCTGGCGCGTGAAGAACCAGCCTGTGTCGGGGTCGGTGTGGTAGGCGGCCTCGACGATCCAACCACCGTGCTCGGCGAGGAACCCGGAGATCCGGGCGATGATGCCGGTGCGGTCGGGGCAGCCGAAGGTGATGACGTAGCGGCGTTCGGGAGCGGACACGCGTCCATTGTCTCCGGTGCTGGTCACGGCGCTGTGCGGGGCTCGGTGAGTGTGACGTCGCCGATGGTTTCGGCGCGGTTCGGACGGGACCGTCCAGTTCTCAGGATTCGCGGTCGGGGCAATGAATGGTGAGCGCACCGTCGCCAGGCACGCCGGACTCGTCGGCCGCATCGGGACGGAGGCTTGGACGCCGAGCGTTTCGAGCAGCCGCGGTGTTCGCCTGCGCCGACCGTAGCGCGCGCAGCCGCAGGCGCCGTCCGCCTTCGATCGCGGCGACCAGGCCGAGGCCGAGGGAGAAGGACAGCAGCAGACCTTTGGCCGGTTCGTCGGCGAAGGCCGCGCCGCCGACGGCACCGATCAGCGTGCTGTAGATCGACCAGAGGGTCGCGCCGGCGGCGTCGAGCGCGGCGAAGCGGGCGAACGGATAGCCGAGACTGCCGTTGGCGAGCGCGCTCGCGACGCGTCCGCCCGGCAGGTAGCGAGCGGCCATGATCAGCAGCACCCCGTGCCGCCGGACCTGTACCCGTGCCCAGGCGTAGCGGCGACGTCCGGACGGGCCGCGTTGCATCCGCGCGATGACGTGTGGTCCCGCGGCCCGGCCGACGGCGTAGCCGAGGCAGTCGCCTGCCAGGGCACCGGCGGCCGCGACGACGGCGAGTGCGGCGAGCCGTCCGGGGTCGGGGCCGATGAGCACCGCGACCGTGATCACCGTGGTCTCGCTGGGCATGAACGGCAGCAGCGCGTCCAGCGCGGACACGGCGAACACCAGCGCCCACAGCCATGGGGAGCCGAGGGTGCCGCGCAGCAGCTCGGTGATCTGGGCGAGCAGGGTCACCCGTCCATCGTGATCACTCCAGGTCGCCCCTGGGTGACGCAGCGGGGTGCACGGGATGAACAGCACTTTCCCGGATCGGGGGCAAAACGCGTTCGACGCGAGGGCAGAAAGCGCCGAAGCGCTTGATCAACAAAGAGAACCTGCCCTAGGTTCGGATCGCCACAGGGCCGTCACCGGAGGCTTGCTCCTTCCAGCGCGCCGGGGCCCTTTGCCAATTCGGGGAAGAAGAACGCATGCGTAGCCTCTTGAAGAAAGCCCTTTCCGTCGGTGCCGTCGTGGCGGCCGCCGGCGTGCTGGTCGCGTCGCCCGCCGACGCGGTGGCCAACGGACGGCCCGCGCCCGCCGGCGCCTACCCGTTCAGCGTCAAGTTCACGATGACCAAGATCCCGAAGCCGGACGGCGGCACGCGCGACAGTGCCTGTTCGGGCGCGCTCGTCGCGCCGCAGTGGGTCATCACCGCGGGCCACTGCTTCCACGACGTCAACGGCACCCGGGTCAGCGGGCCGGTGCCCTATCCGACGACGGCGACGCTCGGCAAGGTCGACCTCGCCGACAAGGGCGGCGAAGTCCGCAACGTCGTCGAGGTCCGGCAGACGGACGTGAACGACATCTCGCTCGGGAAGCTGGACCGCCCGGTGACCGGCATCCGCCCGCTCGCGATCGGCAACGAGGCGCCGACCGTCGGCGAAAAGGTGGTCCTCGCCGGGTGGGGCGCGACGTCGTCGGTCGACCCCAAGCCGTCCACGCACCTGAACCTCGGCGAGCTCAAGGTGAACGCGGTGGCCGACTCCACTGTGGGCGTCGTCGGTGTCGCGCCCGCGAACGACACCAGCGCTTGCTCGTACGACTCGGGCGCCCCGTACTTCGTGGCGAAGGGAACCAAGGCGGGCACGCTCGTGTCGGTCGAAAGCGACGGCCCGGACTGCCCGCACACCACGCCCGAGACGACGTCTCGCGTGGACGTGCTCGCCCAGTGGATCGCCTCAGAGATCGGCTGAGTCCGGGATATCTCGCGGGTTCCCGTTGCGCGGGGCCATGCGCCCCAATGTGGCGTTCGCTGCGTCCAACGCACCGAACGCCACATTGGGTGCGTCCAACGCACCCAATGCCACATTGGGGCGTTTGAACCCCGTCGGAACGCTCACACGGGGGCGACACTGTCCCAGGGGACGGTGAGTTCGCCGAGGCGCCAGCGCGGGGGGGGGGGGCGCGCCCCCCCCCCCCCCCCCCCCCGCCGCCCCCCCGCGTGACGCCC